>CAYNJG010000199.1:0-13789 GCA_964397295.1 uncultured Pirellulaceae bacterium | reverse complement strand
GTTCTTGAGTAAGCGCCTGCGTTCCTGGTTGAGATTCGTCGTCCACCGTCGACGAAATCGTCGCGTCTACCGTGGCTGAAACTGAAAGTCGACGTATCTGACCACCGATTTCGTGTATCTCTTCGGTTGTGCGAGGGTAGTCGTAGCTGGTTTCATTCGTTTCGCTGGTACCAGAAATCGGTTGATCTGATGCAAGTCCGGGGATGAGTGCGGTGGCGTCGTTAGAGGCCGCGCCCGCGACACCGCTTGAAGTCGAACTCGTTCCTCGCTGATCACTACTAGTGATTTTTTCTGTGATCCGCACTTTGTCGGCGGAGTTAATAGCCTGTCTCGTCGTAACCTTATCTAGGAAGTCATCGACCTCCGCGGTAACTCGAACGACGGCACGATTCGGGCCAAGAACAGCTGCGAGCACGTCCTGCGCCTTCATCGCCAAGCCTGTCTCTAAGTCCATAACATATTCACGCCGCACTGCTGCTGGATCGCTGTTGTTGTGGTTGCCAATGAGTACGCCTTCCGCGTCCGTCAGCGTCACGTTTTTTGGATCCAACCCTTCCACGGCGGACGCAACCGTATGCACGATGCTGATCGCCATCTCATGCGAGATCAATTGGTTTGCATGCGGTTCGACAATCACGCTGGCCGAGGGTGGGCTCCGTTTGCTTCTGAACGGAGACGATTCTGGAACTGCCAGATGCACGACCGCTGACTTTACGCTACGCAAACTTTCTAGACTTTGTCGGAGCGAAAGTTCTTTGGTGCGAATTGAATCGTTGTGACCAGCGCGCGCCGAAAAGAACGAATTGCTTGTAGAAGACGCTGGAGACGCACTGCCTTCAATACTCAGACTTGAAATCGCGATGTTGGCTTCGTTCCAGCGACTAGCTGGAACCAATACACCTGTTCCCGAATAGTTCATGCGATTTGGAATTCCACTGGAATCCAAAGCACTCACAATGTCAGCGGTTGCAACCGGAGAAATGCCGTCTCTCAACAGCTTGAAGTCAGGCATCGAAGACCAAACTGCCGCGCCGATGATTGTCGATACCATCAGCATGGTGGCGAGCACCGACATTACTCGCCCGCTTACAGACGAGGAGCCCCATGCCTTGATGAGCCACTCTTTGAATTGCCCAAGAACTTCCATGTCTTTCTCCGGTTCCTATTGCGAACTTAAAACTGCATTCGTGAAAGTTCTTGGTATGACTCCGTCAGCCGGTTACGCATCTCCAAGAGAAACCGAAAGGATAGGTCCGCTTTGGCCGTGGCCATAACCACAGAGTTGAGATCATTCGTCTTGCCGGATTCGAAATCAGCGATGGTCGCGTCGGCACTGTTAAGATCCGCGTTGGCCTCCTGAACGAAGCCAGCCATCACGTCAGCGAACGTCGAAGGATTCTTGCCCGTGCCGATTTCCGAATCGAGGCTGCTTGGAGCCACGATCGAAGTGGCTGGTGCAACGTGTGGTATCGATTGAATGTTCATCATCAAACTCCAAGAGTCTATCTAAGTAGCTCCAAAGTGCTATTTGCCATTTCTTGGTAGGTTTTGATCGCGTTCAGGTTGGCCTCGTAGGCACGGCTTGCGACCATCAAGTCGACCATTTCATTAGAAACTACAACGTTCGGCATCGTGACAAAACCTTTAGAGTCAGCGTGCGGATGCCCTGGTTTGTAAATCTTAGGCAATTCTGAATCGTCGGCCTGAACCCCGACTACACTCACACCGGCCGAGCGAGAGTCTTCAATTGCCGTCTTGAAAACGACTTCTTGCCTTCGAAATGGTTGTCCATTCGGTCCCATCGTTGTGTTCGCATTCGCCACATTATTGGCGATCACTTCCATCCGCATTCGCTCGGCGGCAAGTCCAGACGAACTAATATCGATCGATGAGATTGACTGCATCCTTACCTCTCTTTGCCAAGTACCGTATAGCGCGGCGCTTCCATGAAATGGGGCCCATCGCCATAGCTCACGTTAGATTGCAACTTGGCTATGACATTGCATCACGCAGTTGACGAATCTTGGTTGAAATCAGTTGAGTGAAGACTTTGTGCTGTAGACTGCTTTGCTTGAGCTTCCCTAATTCTTTGTCGATGTCGACGTTGTTTCCGTCTAGTCGCGCGTGGCCGTTCTGCGCGTGAACGGTGTATTTGCGTTGCGGGAATGCGTGATCAGCTTCTTGTGAATTTGACAGCATCACCACTTCGCTTGCTTTAAAACCTGGCGTATTCACATTCGCTATGTTGTGGCTTGCCAACTGATGACGCGTTGCATTTAGTTGAAGATGCCCTGAGAGCTTGTCAACTTGTGTGGTTATTCCGTTCATGCTGTTTTTATCGACGACGGGAGTTGCGGGGCCCATTTGTCTTAGGCCATTTGCGGCTTTATGGTTCCACTCTTGGCACCACCAACAAGCACCTTGCAGAACGCACACACAATGATGTGGATTGCCGTAGAAGCATTCTGAATACCACACCCGGTTATCCCTAAACACCCATGGTAACTACTGTGACTGGCCGATATAAAAAGACCCATCGTTACGTTCAACCGAGCGGTTCTGGTGGTTGCCACGATGCCCCCTGCGGTACAACGTTTTCAGGATGAAAAAGTTTATGTGAGGTAATGTGATGGATCAATCAACACCAACTGTTTTCATTGTTGGAGCCAATGACGCTAAGCTGTCGGAGTCACTCGAAACACTGCACGTTCCAAGTCGGCGGTTTGAAACACTGGAAGGTTTCTTTTCATCTGTTAACTCAGCGTCCCGTGGTTGCGTTATCGCAAATCTGCACTTACATGGAGTTGGTGGTTTCGACCTTCTACTCGAGTTATCCAATCGCCGCAGTACGCTACCAGTCATTATTATTTCAAAGCGGATCAGCACGCGCATGGTCGTGAAAGCAATGCGTGAAGGTGCTGCCACGGTTTTGGAAATGCCCGTGAATACCGAGGAATTGTTTTTTGCCGTTCGCGACGCACTCAAGAAAAACGAAGAGAAGACAAGGCAAAAAAAGCAACTGGAGCTGTTGCAGTCTCGTTTCGGCCACCTGTCGGCAGGCGAACAGCAAGTTCTTGATCACTTATGTGGAGGCCTAAGTAACAAAGAGATCGCTACGGTTCTGCGGGTACACATACGAACAGTCGAAGCCCGAAAAAAGAGACTCTTGGATAAGACTGAAAGCGAATCGGTGGCTCAGTTGTTGATAACCTTTCAGCGCTTCCGAAATACGAGTCGTTCAATTTCAGACTTCGACTATCAAACAAGCTACGGTTCTCGAAGCAAGCTTTTAACAGCTCAATCAACTTCATCAGATTCCAAAAGTCTAGTTGAGCAACGATAGTACCAGCTGCGGAACTTGGTTCGCACTTGCCAATACGGATGCTCCTGCTTGCTGTAGAATCTGCTGCTTGGTGAACTCCGAGACTTCCTCCGCGAAATCGGTGTCACGAATCACAGCCTCAGCATTGATCGTGTTTTCTAGCGTGACTCGTAAATTGTTTGCGGTTGCCTGGAGCGTATTCTGTTGAAATGCTCCGAGCTCTCCACGCAGATTAGTTACATCGTCGACAGCTCTGTCGATGACCGCCAACGCATCATTACTTTGGGCAACCGACAGTACCTTGATTTCACCGAGGTTTGCGAAACGATTCGAAGGTGCTCCAATTCCGAGTGAACTTGCTTCCGCTTTGGCGATGGCGATCTGAGCATTTTGATTTGCATTTGGGCCGATCTGGAATGCTAGTGACTTGTCGGTGATGTCTATTGTTCCTTGCAAGCCATCCACGGTATTGACGAGGTTCTCATCGGCCGCGATCGAAATCGTGAGCCCCTTCTCCGAACCTCGCGATGCCGTCACGACGTTTCCATTTCCAACGTAGGCGTTGCCTCCGATCGTAATCTCCACGTTGACGCCCGATCCAGATTGGCGAGTGACGCCAAAACCAGAACTGTCAGGCGCAGCTGCCTTATTCGATACAACCTCAGCTACCGACTCGACACCAAACGCGTCAGTGTACAATCGCGTTGTACCACCAGCGCCATTCGCATCCGCAATGATGCTCGTTTGCGCTGTATAGTCGTTGATGCGGTCAATGACTTGAGTTTGTGACATACCAGCGGCAAGTTCGACGGCAACTCCATTGATCACCAACGTCTCATCTTCGGCAAGGACGCTGCTTTGTACGGTGTCTGCTTCGGCCGTCCCACGTTCGCCCGGTACAGTAACAACGATTTCGTAGCTGCCACCTTCCGTGGTTTGCTCTGCGTTGAGGAATGTCACATCATCGTCGGATGAGACTCCGTTAATGCCCGCCTCACCGTTGAGGAGCTTTTTTACGCCGAACTGCGTGTTCTCTGCGATACGGTTGATCGTCTCTAGCGCGTTGTCAATTTCGGCCTGATTGGCCGCCAAGGCATCTTCATCGTTGACACCCTCGTTCGCGGAATCAATGGCCAAGCTGCGGATTTTTACAAGCAATGTATTGATCTCGTTCAGCGCGCCCTCCGCAGTCTGAACAAGTGCGACAGCTTTCTCCGTATTCTCAATAGCTGCCCCAAGTCCTGCAATCTGTGCCCGTTGTTTCTCCGAAATAACCAGAGCCGCTGGGCCGTCAGCGCCTCGATTCACCTTAAAGCCGGACGACAATCGTTCGAGCGAAGTTCTCAAGTCACGCGACGAATTGGCGAGATTGTTTTGTGCTGTTTGTGAAAGCGCGTTGCTGGCAATCGTAAGCGACATCGTTTTTAACTCTCCTTGTTAAATTCAGCTGTGCAGACGCCTGGTCTCCAATTGAGCCGGGCGTCCATTTCACTCACCCCGGAAGACGGAGAGTAGTGACACGAGCTATTTGAACTTCTTCCTTGTTGTTCGTATTGATCCATTCGCGACCGCCACCGCAGACACTGGCTATTTCATCGCTGCGACTCGCTTTGGACTTTTGCTACCAGCGTTATCGATTTATCAATCTCGCGCTTGCCCGACGTGTTCAATAAGATCGGGATTTCCAAATGGCAAATGTTAAGCAGGAATGGTTTCTCCGAGTGTGCTGCCACGTGCGGGACTCTAGATTGCTGTAGTCGCGCTCCTCCGCAAAGTTGAACGCTATGTTTGGAACTCGCTAACGCCATTGGATTGATCAAAGAATTCCGCGTCGCCCCAAAGCACGATGTTCACAATCGGCCAGAGCCACATTCCTGCCTTTTCAGGTGCTTGAATTAATTCAATCAGGAAGTCCTGTTTAAAAAGAATTCGGGCAAACTGGCTGGCGTTCAAATAACGTGAAATAAACTCGCGCCATTCGTTCTGAATCCAAGTCGTCACGCCGGTGGGAAAACTCTCCTTGCGACGCGTGGCTAACTGAGTGGGGAGGAGCTTCTTGGCGACGCCACGAAGCATTCGCTTTGAGCGAATATGACCAGAGGCAGACAACTCAGCGGACGCTTGGACCCGAGCTTCCGGCGCATGACCGGCGTCGATTCGGTAATGAAATGGTAACTCAAGCACACTTTCCACTAGAAGATGATCCGTAAAGGGTACTCGCGCCTCCAAGCTTGCGTGCATAGTGGTTGAGTCAAGTCTTGAGAGCAAAGCTTCTAGATTGATTCGATGCAAAACAGTTGCATACTTCTCAACTGTGGGTACATCTCCACACTCATCAAAAACTGATTGGTAGTGGGCAAACATTGCATCGTCGTCGCCGATCGCATGGAAGATCGACGGATTCAACATGTTCCGCTTTGCCCATGTCGGTACAAGCGAATTCAATGCAAAGTAGTGATCTGATTCGTTTCGAAACTCAGTGCGTCCATATTGCCGAGCGATAGATTGCAGCATTTGCGAATTGAGGTTCTGACGACCGTTGGTTGCGTCGTAGTCATACCCAGACCAACTCGCGACCTCATATCCGCAAAGAAGTTCGTCAGCCCCCTCTCCGCCAAGTACGACACCAACATGAGATTTGGCTGCTTTCGCAAGTTCGTAGATCATCACGTCCGAGGGCGTTGACATCGGCAATCGAAACTCTCGAAGTAGCTCTATCCAGCGTTCAAGATACGTGGATGGGCTAACGCGAATCGGATCGAGTTCGGCGCAAAACTGTTGAGCGCACTGCTTCGCGGATGCAAGCTCATTGCAGTCGTGCCCGGCAACACCATGGGATTCGACCGTTGCGCAGGCAGCGTAGCGTGGACCAGATTCGATGGCGTGAGCTAGCGACGTGATCGTGCACGAATCCACTCCACCGCTCAGAAACAATCCAACGGGAACATCGCTGGTCAGACGGCGTTTCACAGCGGATGACAACTGGCCGTGTAATAGATCCACCGCATCGTCAAACGTTGCGTTCGAGCGAATGGAAGTCGGGTACCGCCAATAAGTTCGTGTCGAAGTGGAGCTGCCGATGATCGTCATTTCTTCGGCTGGCTGAAGCAACTTGATCCCGCTGTACAACGAGTTTTCACCTAGCGTTAGTCTCGTAGTACTTAGGTAGTGACTAACGACCGACCAATTCGGTTTCTTGGAATATTGAGGATGCACTAGGATCGCGTTAGCGTGGCTCGCAAAAACGAATTGGCCAGGTAGCCTTGAATAGTAGAGTGGTTTTACACCGAAGCGATCACGGACGAGCCATAGCATCGACTTGCGGAAATCGAATACTGCAAATGCAAACATGCCATTGAGTCGAGTCACACACGACTTCCCCCATTTTGTGTAGGCCGCCATGACGACTTCGGTGTCACATCGAGTTTCAAATGGGTAGTCGTTTGACAACTCACGTCGTAGATCATCATCGTTGTAGAGTTCCCCGTTGTAGACGAGGACACAGCTGCCATCCGGACTCATCCAAGGCTGTTGCCCTTGATCTAGATCGCGAATCGCAAGGCGGCGATGACCAAACGCAACTGGACCTCTGCAGAATTGTCCGCTTGCATCGGGCCCTCTTTGTGCAAGTGTCTCAAGCTGTCCAGCAAGCACGCGACGGTCCACATCACCCAGCGACAATCCGTCCGTCTGAACTATTCCAGCGATTCCACACATCCAGCTGAGCTACACCTTTGCTTGTCATGTTGCCTCTCAAACTTCTCAGTCGACGCTGGCTTAGAACGGCACAACGGTAGTTTTTTCTACGACCCAGAAAAGTATTCCATAGCAACCCAACAGAAACGAACCGATCAATACATTCAGACTGATCCGATATTCCTCAACCAACAGCTGAAACTGCGCTGCAAATGCTAGCTCCCGCCAAGACCGGCTCGGATTCAATCCCGCCTTCACCTACTGATCGAGCATCATCATCGCTTGTCGGCAACGACCTAAGACCCGACGACACCACGGGATTCGATGAGACCATGGAAGAGGTCTTGGGTACGCCTGTTGAACCGAATCGTCTAAACATCGCAGCGCCAACAGACTCTGCTGATGTTGCAGCCGAATTGGATTCTCTAGCGACGGGGGAGGCTCAAGCGGCTCACGTTGACTTAAAGACGGAAAACCTTACGCCGATGACAACGGAAGCAAGCCAGCAAACTCAAAACGAGACTCTTATGGCATCGGGACCCGACAAATATGAGTCGCAAGAAAACCAGGCCATGGTTGGGAACGAAGATGGACTAGAAAACTTCGTTCGGCCAACCACTACTACCGAATCGCAGGTTCGGCTACCGTCCGATGCGTCTAGCCCAGCACGCGTCACGAGTTCGCACACACAGGACAACGTGACTGGATTGCCACGAGATTCAAGAGTCGAAAGTGCACATTCCCCCGAGCATACCATCGAGGAGCAAACGCCAGTCGAACAACACTGGCAAATCGCCGCAGACCCATCCAACGAAGCTCCATCGCCTACTCTGCAACAGCAGGAACTGCACTTTAGCGTCGCTACGCGCGATTCGGAAACCACAGCACAAACGGCGAAAATCGAGCTTATCGTTGGTCATGCAAGTGTTGCCGAAACAAGCCACTACGCTGCTGCTTCGCAAAACACGACGATGCACAATACCAACTCGGCACCCGCAACGTTCGAATATGGCGTGCTACAAACTTCGGTTACCAACCAAGTAACCGACCACATAGTGTCCGCAACACGCTCAAGTTCGGATGGTCAGTCACAAATCGAAATCGTTCTTGATCCTCCCGAATTGGGGAAGGTTAAGATCGAGCTAACAAGTCGCAACGATCAACTCGATGCGCGACTGGTCGTTTCCGAGACCGCTACGCTTGACCTTATCAAAGACAGCCTGCCGCGGCTATTTGAATCGCTTGGAGAGGCTGGCGTCTCCGTCGACGGATTTCAGCTTGAAAGCTCTTCATCTGGCGACCCAAAAGATCAGAGAGACACAACCAAAAGCAAGTCCGGACAAGTTCAAGGGGAGACTGAACTGAATTCATCTCCACGTTCGCAAAAATCATTGAGCCTGAATCAAAGTCAGATCGATATCCTGATATAGAAAAGCGAGAAAGAAGATGGAAGCGACCTCAGCCGCTGGAATTCAAGACCAGTTTCTCAACCTTTTGACAACCCAGCTCCGCCACCAGGATCCGCTAGAGCCCACCAAGCAAGAGGACTTCATTGCACAATTGGCACAGTTCTCAACACTGGAAGGCATTGAGGAACTGAACGAAAATTTCGCCGAATTCATGTCGACGCAAGCGGCGCAACAGGGACATACTTCTCAGTTTTCGAATTTGATTGACGCAAGCAGGATAGTCGGTAGCGAGGTAGCCTTTGCAGCCGAGGATGGCGAAAGCGAAGGGATCGTGGAAGCAGTACTTATACAGAACGATGCAGTTCAGGTACGTATCAACGGCAACGTCGTTCCACTTGATCAAATCCAACAGGTTGGAAGCCTCGACGGTGGCTAAACGCAATACGAGATTCCTCCGCGTTACCTCAAGGTCTAGCAGGCGATTATGACTTGCTTGGCGTCAGCGCAGGGTAGCCGTCGCCATTGGTGTGCTTGCGGCAATGAAAGTATGTCTTTTTTAGCTGTCGGAATCGAGACTGTCCTCAGTGTCAGACGCAAGCCAAAGAAGCGTGCCGCGCGCCAGCAAGAACTGTTGCCTATTCCATACATTCATCAGGTGTTTACGCGAAGCGAGCTTCCCAAGAACCTAGGTGCCGTTGCGGCAGACGTTTCTTCTCGGTGGCAATCTTATCGATGTTCGACGGCCTCCATGAAACTTGCCAAAACCAGGTCACTCGAAATCGCGCTCACCAACGGCAAGTCACCGAAAACGGCACAATAATAAAGGTCCCAATGTCGAAATCGCAAATTCGAAAACCGACCGCCATCCATTCGCTTGAATGTCATGGACGTACCCTGATAGAATCGCCTAACAGTGTCACGGGGATTCAGCTCCTGGGTGTATTCGAGACAGCGTTGGGTTCGGAGTCTCCGGTATTCACGCTCGCGCATATGTCGTAGCCGAAACATCATTGGTTGGATTCTAGGGCGGGCGGGCTCTCTTGATACGATACGGCAAAGATGGAATCTGTAGAAAACAAGAAGATGACCCTTTACTTGGTCATGGAACACCGCGTGGCGCCGGTTGCGTTGGAGCCGGCACTTCGAGAATTCAAATTGCCGATTTCGCGCGCCGAATCGAAAAAGGCGTTCCTAGAGTCGGCAAGTGAACCCGGCATCGCCGTATATCTGCCGCATGCCCACAAGGATCCGACCTTGATCCCGGCGCTAATGGATCGCGGACTTTTCATCCCGGTCATCATCATCACAAAGTCTCCGTCCGTCCCGTACACAGTGGCTGCCATGAAGAACGGCGCCGTTACTGTGTTGGATCTGCCAGTCGACCACAGTGACCTGAGACAAGGGGTGGCGGATGCAATCAGTGAATACAAGATGGGCTTTCACGAGTTCCAAATGAAGTCTGAAGCGAGAGCTCGACTCAAGATGCTAACGACCCAAGAGGTCCAACTGTTGCGACTTCTTTTGGACGGATTGGCGACAAAGATTATTGCCCGACGACTGAACGTCACGATGCGAACGATAGATACGAGGAAGAAGAAGCTGTTCAAAAAGATGCGTGTCAGTTCCTTTGCAGCGCTCGTGGAACTAATTGTAGGAGCCGATCTACAGATGTAAAAGCGATCGGACCCGGACCCAGTTAGTTTTGTATCCACTCGCGGTGTAGATTCTTCAATTCGTCGAGCTCGTTTGGTGCCGACTCCGCGTCGGCGTACTTACCACCTGCCAACTCAACAGCCATTTCAAACGCATCGCGAGCAAGTGCATACTTGCATTGTGCAACGTAAACAGCTCCCAAATTTAGGTATACCTCGTCAATCGGGCCCTGCTTCTTCTGGGTCCCCCTCTTGAGTACAGCTTCAGCCTCACTAAGCAGCCCCATCTTGATCATGGCCGATGCTTCTGCTCACTTTGTCCAAGAAGACATTTGCAGGCAAGTCTCAGTACTTGGGGCTAAGGCCGACGGTCAGATTGCCCGTTTTCTGAATTAGCGAGCCATCACTAACGGGCGCAAGTCACTACCGTTCTATTGATACTTGTCGCACCATCGCCTCCTGTCACTGGATAGGTGACGGTCTGTCCGCCAACCGCGCCTGTTACGAAGTATTCGAAATCAAATCCAGGGTTTGCCAATGATGCCTTCATGACGTGAGTGCTGTTGTTGATCGAAGTAAGTGCTACGGATGAAAACGCTCCAGAGGAACCGATTTCTCGGTAATGCATGCGCGGATTTGTTACGCCTCCATTACCCAGGAATATTACGGTTTGCTCAAACGACTCATCGCCATACATCTGAGACACTTCAGGCATGGCCCTAACCGCATTGTCCCCTTTGTAAGTGGTGCTAATCGGATCGGCAATTTCTAGGTCCTTCCTGATCGCGTCCGTCAATGTGGATTGATGCAATTGAGCAATAACGCCTAGTTCAGAAACATTTCTTACGCGTTGGATCTCGTGTGTAACCAGTTTGCTCCAACTGCTTAGGATGCGTTTCTTCATGGCCTCATTGGTGCCATCGCTTTCAGTGTAATGCTGCCTGTAAATAGCCATTTTGCACAACTCAATTTGGCCCTGAAAAAAGTGATGCCAATACATGTAACGGTCCCTGTTTCCTGTTCCAACGATTCGGTCTTTGTAGGAACAGAATTCGGTGTAGACCTGAATGGCATCTACGAACTTGGGATCTGTCACACTTCTAGGATCATCATCTTCAAGCTCATTAAGGGCGCTTGGAAGAAACCCGGAAGACTTTGGTATAGAGCCTCTTAATCCCTCGCCAGTAATCTTTGGCTCTCCTAACCTGTCGGCCATGGCCAAAAGGTTTCCTATTTCCGTGGCGTGCTCGGCGCCAAAATTGGCTTTCGCCCAACTTTGATAGTGCTTTGTAATCCATTCCGTAAATTCGGGAGGCTGTTTGGCTACCGGAGTATCCCATATGTCAAACGCAGGAAACTTTTTCGCTGCATCATCAAGAGTTAACAAGGTACCTGCTACGGGAGCTCTGTTTGCCCAAGACAATTGTGCATGCGCCGCAGATGCTTGTGATACAGACTTCACACGCCAGTGCTTGGCGATCAGCGCTTGCACTCCGCCATTCAACAAACCATGTGTAACTTCGTTGTAAACTCCTAGCGACCTCAATTGAGGTTGTATCAATCCCCAGTCTTCTTCGTACCAGCAGGAAGTCCATCCTTTGCGACCTGTAGGCAGTACCGCCCACATGCCCTGCGCATCATCCCACAAAGTGCCAAAAGGGACTTCCAACGGTAAGTCATCGTGAAATTCCAACTCATCCCCATCACCTCCAGAACTTCCCACCTTCCAGCCAAAGGTAGCCAATTGGAACGGAGTGTTCATTTCAGTCACTACCTGCTGTGCATACTTGTAGTCGTCAGCGACTGCTTCTATTTGATCTCTTGATGGGGAGTGGCCTCCATACGACCACATTTCATAGGTCCACACCCAGAAGTAGTCCAATGGATGCGTTCTCTCGATCCTTGTAAAAATGCCTTCGTACAACGCTTTCGCATAGGCTTCGTTGTCGCTTCCCCTGGACTTCGGAATAGTAAACCCGTGGGCATCTTTCATTCTGTCTCGGACATGCGGAGGGCAAGTGCGTATCCAATCGCGAGTAATGATGTGTTCGGGGTCGCCTTCGGGCGTAATCGCCGGATTACCGGGCTCGAAGGCCAAAGGTGCTTCGATGCCTAAGGCTGTCTTAATCCCAAGCCGCTTGGCATGAGTGAACGCATCACGGAGCAAGAATCCTACATCGTTGATTACCGCGGCCTTTTCTGCAGGAGTAGTAGGTTCTCGTAAACCCATTGCGTCCGACGCCATCGCATCGTAGGCAAATAGACTGTCGGCGCCGTCACTGAAGTCAGTTGTCTTGACGGGCGTGCCGCTCCAACTATTATCCGCGGTCCGGAACGTACTCGCCCAAGAAGTCGTATAAGCTCCCGCCGCCTTGATGGTGCCATCCGCGTTTACATCGTTCTTATGACCAATCCAAACATGCGGTTCTGGGCCCTCAAGTGAGTTCGGCTCTCCCCGCTCAGGGTAATGATGCAGTCCAAAAAAGTTCATCCCCATCTTGGCCTGCTGTGTAAGAAAGGACCTGTAATCGGCAGCACTCCAGAAATCAGGGCCGGCCAGAAAGTTATGGAAAGGAAGATTCCCACGCAGTTCAAACCACGGCAGTGATTTCTCATCATAGTGGCCAATATTCAAAGGTGATGGCAATCGCTGATCAGGAATTACATCTCCTGCCAAATTGAAGTAGCACCCGAGCAGTTCTGCAAAGCGGTAGGCTGCATTCAAAGTAGTTGCAGTATCCGCGCCGGCGATAACCAGGATGTCTCTGCCGTCTTTCCTGATGGACTTGATCAAGTACCCTTTTCGATTGCCGGAAATCGGTGGATCGACGTTGCCATAATGTTGTTTTAGCTCTGCGATTAGAGGCCGGTTGCCATTCGAGACGACGAACACATCTCCGTCGGGAAGTTTGCTGTAGCTGTCTGCCGCTACCAATGCCGGAGCAACACCTGTGCGAAGAAAGATGTATCGCCGCACTTCTTTTGCGGCTAGTACTTCAGCGTGTGACCCGTTGATCGGATAAACAACTGTCTGCGAATCCTGTTGCCCGCAAACTTTCGATGTAATCAGCGAACCAAGCATCAGCAAGGCAAGCGTGGGTCCACTGCCACGCAGAAAATGTCGCCGGTCAATGCGATTCAGATTACCGCTCATAGGGATGTCCATTTGATTGTTGGGTCCTGAGATAGTCTACTCGTAAAGAGTATTCGAACGGATGATTGGGGCGAAACGCTGAATTTCGGCGCTGCCACGCCCGCAACAATGAATCTGCGCGGGAACAGCTTCGACTCTGGTCTATTTGGAGCAGTCGCGCTGTTTCAGTATCTCGGGCCAGCCGTGAGAGCGGCACATCGTGGGTAATCTGGAGTCTGCGGGCAGTCCTCAGTGTTACCCCGCAAACGCAAAAAACCCCGGCG
Organism: uncultured Pirellulaceae bacterium; assembly: GCA_964397295.1. GTDB lineage: Bacteria > Planctomycetota > Planctomycetia > Pirellulales > Pirellulaceae > CAYNJG01. The sequence continues at coordinate 293 of CAYNJG010000199.1, read as the reverse complement.
AAACCGGGGTTTTGAGGACTTCTGACCATTCCAGAGGATTGGTGGAAGTGGGCGATGAGGGACTCGAAGAATCAAAGGAATCCTCGAAGAAACAGACTTCTCGGTTCGTCGAGGTAACAACAGAGGTAACATCCACACCAATCCACAGTGAACTCCAAGTCATCAACGCAAAATGGAGTAGTGTTCCTGCAGCAACGCGAGAAGCGATTCTTCACCTTATCGAAGCCGCCGCTGATTGATCTCCTGTCAGGATATCGTCAGGGACAGTGCTGCTCGTTGTGACGCCGCCTGGC
>CAYNJG010000198.1:0-13856 GCA_964397295.1 uncultured Pirellulaceae bacterium | reverse complement strand
AGGTAGGGCAGAGAGAGCCTTTAGTTGTTTAAGAATGGTGTGCATACTGTTTTGCTAGTTTGAGGTGCCACGATAGAACGAGAATTGTGCGAGCGAAGGATCGAGTCGCTTTAGACGAACTTACTCGGTTACTGCTGAATTTCGTTGAATTGATGTCAGGTTAGACGCAGTCGTGCGTTTGTGGCTGATTCTCGCAGTCGCAACACTCACCGCACTTCTACGCGATGTGCCTGATCGAGTGACTTTGCCGAGGTTAAGTCGGAGTTGTTGTGAAAGTCCAATTTGCCTGTATTCAAAACGCAACTCGGACCCCATGGATTCGATGGTTGGAACGGAAGATGCGAACTTGGATGTTCGCCTTAGGAAAAAAAGCGAACGTGGCAAAGGACTTGGCGACGAAAGCTAGATACTCAGGACTGGCTTCCATGGATATTGCCACAATCATTGGTTTATTAACCGGTATCGGTCTTGTGCTCGGTTCCATCTTGATGGGCGGGGGCGGTCTGGGACCATTCATCAATATCCCGTCCGCCATGATCACGATTGGCGGATCATTTGCCGCATTGCTCATCGCGTTTCCGCTGGGGGCTGTGCTCGGCGTAGTTGGCGTCGTAAAAAAGTGCTTCTTGCAAAAACTTCTTTCGCCTGCAGAAGTTGTCGAACTATTCAAAGAGATGTCGGCAACTAGCAGGAAGGACGGAATCCTGGCACTCGAAAGCAAGATCGCTGAAATCGACGACGACTTCTTGAAGCGAGGATTGGAAATGGTCGTCGGGGGGACGGGCAAAGAAGAAATCGAAGTCGTACTAGAAACTGAAATCAGCTACATCGACGAACGCCACAAGACGGGGAAGAAGATCATTGACTCGATGGGCGCGGCTGCTCCCGCATTTGGAATGGTCGGCACGCTCATCGGTCTCGTGCAAATGTTGCGGACGTTGGATGATCCATCACAGATTGGTGGTGGTATGGCCACGGCACTTCTGACAACGTTGTATGGCGCCCTCGTTGCCAATCTATTTTGCATTCCACTAGCCGGCAAGCTTGAAGCTCGGAACAAGGAAGAGCTAATGATCCGCGAGCTGATGATCTCCGGCCTATTGGGACTCGTTGAGGGGCAGGCACCTCGAGCGCTCCAAGGAAGACTAACATCTTTCTTGTCGCCAAAGACGCGTCCTGTCGAAGAGCAAACCGCTGCCTAATCAAACTTGGCTTTAAGTTGGAACGGTTATGGCTAGGACAAAACTACCCGAAGAACCTGAAGATGATGTTCCCGCCTGGGTAATGACATTTAGTGATGTGATTACTCTGCTGATGACGTTCTTCATCCTACTGCTCACGTTTGCATCGAGCGAACCTGAAACCTTCGATCGAGTGCAAGTTGCAATGTTTGGCGGCGGTGGGGCGAACGGATTTGTGGGAAAGGTCGACGGCATGACCAAGGATGCATTGCAAGTGCGAGAAAGATCTAACACCGGACGCATTTCGCCCGATGGTTCCGAGATGCCACCGATCTATTCGGATCCCGCGCTTTCCACCTTGGACAAGGCTATCGCCGGTCTGGAAACAGATGAACAGCGAGTGCTGTCGACCACGCATCATATGAAGCAAACACTCAGCAAGATCGTCGATTCAGACGGTCAATTGACTAGCCGTGGAAAGGTCCAGCTGAAGCTCTTGTCAGGGCAGATGAAAAAAAGACCGCTGCGTCTTGAATTTGTCGTCAACAATGCGGCCAACATTCCAAGAGCACTGAACCTAGCGCAGCATCTTGTTGAGCATCAGGGAATTCATCATGCACAAGTTGGCGTTGGAGTGGCTCCACACCAACTAGAAGAAGGCGAGATCTTGATGATTGTTGCTAACAAAGGAGTCGGCCGTGGCCCGGAAAATTAAGCCGCCCGACGAACTACCAAGCAAGGCTTGGCTCATGTCATTCGGTGACACCATGACGACGTTGTTGGCGTTCTTCATCGTGCTCTGTTCAATGGCCGAGGATCAGTCAGGCGCCAACCTTCATAGCGGCACAGGGTCGTTTATGAAATCGCTAAATGCTGGCGGGATGGGTGCATTGCCGGGCGAAAGTTCGGATCGTGCACTTCATTTTGATGCTACGAGCCCGTTGTACATGACCGACGTTGAGGGAGAGGAGGCCGATGGAAAAAAACGCGGTCCCGATGATGAAGACAATGGCATGTCATCCAAAGATCGCGAACAGGAAGAATTTATTCGCTGCCTGAACGAAATGGAGAAGATCGCCAATCTGAATTCGAAACCGAGCACCGTCGGCGAGACTACGTTCGACTTTTTTGAAAAACTTGGCAAGACGTCGCCATACCAGCCATCTAGTTTCCAAGAAATTGCAACACGTATCTTTCCACTACTGCGAAAAGATACGCATCGCATCGAATTGATCGTTTGGGCCACGACCCCTGGCGATTCTGCCCGACAAAGAGCAAGCATTCAGGCTAGTGGTATTGTGCAAGAGATGCTTGAGCAAGCCGAAGTGTCGCAAGGCGACGCTCGACATATTATTGGTCTTAGCCGCACATGGCCCTACAAAGACGTCAAGCGTCCCAGTGTGTCGATCGTTGTTCGACGGGTTGAGGCGAAGGCGAACTAAATGAAAAATGAGCTCGTCAGGGAGAGAACTTATTGCCGGCCTACGGCAAGCTGATTCCTCCGCCCCCGAAGCGTGCCAAGTAGCACCGTTCCAAGTAGCAATAGCGCTATTCCACTTGGCTCTGGTGCAATTGCGAAAGTGTAGAAGACTCCATTTTGACCGTCTCCTGAACTGAAATCGAGTGAAATGGACTCAACAGAACCTTGAAGACTTAGGACGAGGTCACCCTCGCCATTGAATGTCGAGTTGCTCGTCGACAAGACGCCCGATCGATCTGACGTGGCGGAATAAGAAATACTCGGACTACCTTCCAACAGACTGAATGAGCCTGTGCCTTCAGCTGTTATCGTGGCGGAAGAATTGGAGTCAAAGTTTTCAACGTAGAATAACAAGTCTGGTATTGGCTGCGTAAAGACGAATGTGTGCGTATCCCCAGGATTCGCATCGGAGACAACAAGTCCTTCGGCGTCCGCCGACAAAGGCCGTTCCGTGTTCCAGGCCGTGCCGCTAAATCGTCCTCCGACGACCGAAAGGAACTGGGCTTCCGATGAAGTGGCGGCTGTGACAAATACATCGTCTAGCCGACCAACGGCTGAACGTTGCTGCTGTGAAATCCAATCTAACTCAATGTTTGCCGAATACCCGTGCTTTTGCACTCCTATGCCCAGCAATGCAATAAAGAGTAGACATCCAAAATTCCGTTTCATGAGACACTCCAAATAGTTGTCGACGTTCTGTGTAAGACAAGCGAGTGAGTGTTACGCAGTACTCACGCTCGGGCAACGCGAATCCCTGCAGATTGCGTAAGCGTGATGTTGGTCGCCATAAATCCGGCATGCGGATAGTGAAAACCACATCAGTGATGTGGGGGGCAGTGCATCGATTCAGGTCCTGCTACCCCGCAGTCTTGAGTCCATATACGTATGCCAAGATTTCAGCGACGGCGCGATAGAGCGCCGTGGGAATCTCGCTACCAACGTCCGCCGACGCGTACAAGGCTCGTGCCACCGACTTGCGTTCGAATTGAGGTACGCCAGCCTCGGAAGCTTTGCGTTTGATGCGTTTTGCAAGATACCCCTTTCCTTTTGCGACCACACGTGGCGCGGCCATCGTGTCACGATCGTATCGAATCGCGATCGCGTAATGCGTGGGGTTGGTGATTACCACTGTTGCTGTAGGAACTTCCTTGAGACTTCGTTGCTTGGCTGATTCTCTTTGGAGTTTTCTGATTTTCCCCCTCATCTGTGCGTCGCCCTCGTTATCTTTGGCTTCTTCTTTTACCTCCTGTTTTGTCATTTTAAGGCTATCTTCATGCTGCCACCGTTGAAACACGAAGTCAGCAGCACCTAGCGTCGTCAGCGCTAGTGCTCCCATGATCCCCACGTGGAGACACAGGTCCCATGTCTGCGATACGCCTTCCAACAAAGACCCGCAAGGTGTTAACAAAACGTCTCGGCGGAAGTAGCAACTGACCGTCATTGTGATCGAGCAAACCAGAAACTTTCCCATTGCCATGCCGGTTCTCATGAACCCTCGCATCGAGAATACTTTCTTCAACCCACTTGTTGGCGAGAGCCGTTCGGGCTTCCATTCGAGTGCCTTGGGTGCGAGCTGAAATCCGACCTGAGAAATATGAGCGCTGAGCCCCAGTACAACAGCTCCGGCCAATATCATGGACGCACTCCGCACGATAAATGAGCTGCTGGCCCAACCTATCGCAGCGCATTGATCCAGTGTGAGTTCTTTCTGAGTAACTGCTGCCGGCAGATCACTGCCAACGGCTTTCAATAATTCTCCACCCAGCAGATCACCGGTACGCGACATGAGCAGCAACAAGAACAAGAGAATCAGTCCAGCTGCGAAGTCGTTGCTTGACGCGACTTGCCCGGTACTCCGAGACTCCTGCCGTTTCCGAGGTGACGCTGCTTCTGATTTAGTCTGTGATGAATCAGCCATCGATCAAAAGGGGAGCTCTTGAGAGTCTGCCACCAGGTGCGCCATTTCGTGCAAAATATTGGTCATGTTGGAAATAATCGTGGGAGCGAAAAAAACGAAAGCAGCCAAACCAGCGATCAACCGGGCGCCTGAACCAAACGAGAAGAGCGTCACCTGCGGCCAAGAACGCATCATCACGAGTAGGACTGTGAGAATTAGGAAAAGGACTGAAGCTAAGGGGGCGATCATCACGAATGCCGCGTCGTGAGATTGTGATATCAGCCTGGCGGAGGCATCGGCAAGTTCAAGCAAGAATTCTCGGTCCACTTGTAGGACGTTAGTGGAACTTGCGAGCATTCTCAGAGACTGGTGGTGAACATCAGTCGTCCAAAACAAGAGTAGTCCAACAGCGTCGAACAATAGACCTGTTTCGTTCGAAGCGGCTCCGCTTGTTGGATCAGCTACCTGTCCTAGGCTAAATCCCAGCTCCTGGCCAATGTAAGTTCCAGCAATCCTCACGGGTAACAACATGAGACCGACCAAGTAGCCTACACAGTAGCCGGCGACTATCTCAGCGAATAACGCAAGAATCAAAGCTCCATGGGAGGAACGCAACTCGGCTGCAGCATCAATGTACCCTGGCAAAAAGAATACGCTTAGCGCCACGCAAAGACCGAATTTCACGTGCGTGGGCACGGTGCCCTGGCTAAATGCTGGCGCCGCAACGATGAACGAAGATACGCGAGCCAATACTAGCGCAAACGCAATCGGAATGGTCTCAAATGGAGAAAGTTCATGAAGCAACGTCATAGAGTTACATGGCCAATGCGAGCCAACATCGATTCGGTAAACTCAACCAGTTCACGTAGGAGCCATGGAATGGCCGCGGCAATCGTGAGCGTGGCAGCAACTATTCGCGGCGCAAACGTGAGCGTTTGTTCTTGTATGGAAGTCAAAGTTTGCAGAACACTTACGAGCAGTCCCACAAGGAGACTCACGCCGACCACCGGTGCCGACAACAAGACGGACAAAAATAGCAACTCGCGGGCTATTTCAATGACATCGATCGTTTCCATTTGTCTTCCTTTTTGCTGGTTGCTTTTTCGCGGTTTTTCTAAACGAAACTCTGACCAAGGTTTTGAATTATCAAGTGCCAGCCATCTACGAGCACGAAAAGCAACAACTTGATCGGGGCGGCAACGACAACCGGCGGCATCATCATCATGCCCAAGGACATTAAAATTGTAGACACCAGCAAGTCGATTAAGACGAACGGTACGTAGATACAAAATCCCATGATGAACGCAGTCTTGAGTTCGCTGATCATATAGGCGGGCACAAGGATTCGCAGGGGAACTTCATGTTCGTATTCGAACGATTCGACGTCTGCCATTTCCATAAAGAGCTGCAGATCGCTGTCTCGTGTCTGACGCATCATGAACTTGTGCATCGGTGGATACGCGGCCGCTAAAGCATCGACCTCGTTTATCTCGCTTGCGACATAGGGCTGTACGGCGCCTTCATAAACGACGTCGATTGTGGGGCCCATGGTGTAGGCCGTTAAGAACAACGCGAGTCCCATGAGTACAGGATTCGGGGGAATCTCTTGTGTGCCGAGTGCTCTTCGAACGAAAGACAGGACGATGATGATCCTCGCAAACGAAGTTGCACTGACGAGAAACGTCGTGAGAAACGCCATCACACCGAAGAAAGCAGCAACGCGAAGTGGCGGCGCCAGCGATTCAAAGGCACCGCTATTCGAAACCTGTTGTGCCGTTTGGACGGCTTCTGTGTAGGATGGCATCGGTGAGTCCTAAGGTTGGTGGCGATCTAACGAAATCGCTGCAAAGTCAGTGTCATCCGTGCTACTTGCGACATAGTCATCGAAGTTGCATTGCAACGCGACGATACTTTTCACTCCACCCGCATCTCTCGCGAGGAGGAATTCTTGACCGTTGGCACTTACTACGGACAGACAACATCTTGGCGCAATCTTGATCGTGGAAAGAACTTCCAGTCGCTTGGCCATGCCGGGAGCCGCGGTAGCGCCACGAAGCTTCGCCCAAAAGACGAGCGACAACGCCAGGACTCCCATCCACGACAGCGTCGTCAAAACGATGCGAATTCTGTGGTCCATTGCGTCCTGACGCCAACCAGTCGGTTTCGTGGAATTCTCTGAGAATGCAGAATGCTTTGTCGCAGACTTATCGGATGCCGAGTCACTGTGAGCAATTGCGTCGCTCCGGTCAGCGACAGATTCAGTACGAGTTGCTATTCGTGGAGTTTGCCGCCGGCTTGATGCACGCGTATTCAGTGGTGCGCGCAACTCTTGCGCGCCTGTGGAGAATTCGTCAGCAGCGAGACGCTCCTGGCTAACGAGAAGTTGAAGCACGATTGCGGTGCAAAGCACAACGATTCGATACGGCATTCTAGTTCTCCGTTAGGATTTCCCGGATGCGAATCGCAAAACACTCGTCTACAACGATAACCTCGCCACGCGCCAAATTGACGCCTTGGGAAACAAGTTCAACCGGATCACCCACCGACCGATCCAATCGAACTACCGAGCCTTCGCCCAACTGAAGCAAATCACCGATCAGCATTTCGACACGGCCAAGTTCTGCCCAAACTGGAACGCTTACACCCCGGAGTCGTGTCGCGCTAGTGTCCAAGCGTCGTACCATTCGTTCGGATGTTTCTGCAAACTCAGGTACGGACGTTTCTGGTCTGGCCTCCGTCGACTCTGCCGCTGGGACCGGATTGGCTGCATCTTCAGACATCTTTCGTCCTTTCAAATGACTCTGATGTCTAACTTTTCGTCTTGCATGCCATGTCGAGTTTAACGATTAGGGGGAATATGAGAGCGGCGAGGGCCGCTCCACATAGGACATGTGGTTTCCTACATGAGGTGCGATTTCGCAGGGATTTGTTATGAGCAGATCAGATTCTTGTAGCTCGAAAAGCAAGTACCAACCGGTGACCTCGATAATCTGGGAAAGCGATCGGTCGGGGGGAAAATTGAAAATGGAAACTAACGTGGCTTTGGCATCAACGCTCAGAAAAACCGAGACGCAACAATTAGTCGACTCCTGGGTGACTGAGGCATACCGTCAAGATCGTAAGAGTCGTCATCAACACACTCGCTATGCGTTTGTCAGGCCGGCGGCAATTTGCCAACGCGGTTGGGACGTGCGTGTCATGTGTGTAGAGATATCGAAGGAAGAAGTTAGATTGTTGCAATCGGAATATCCACCAAAGACAGGGGAAGCCACGGTATCTCTTTGGCTGAGATCCCGAATAGTCCATCTGGACGTCGAGGTTACCAACGTCGAGGAGTTGGAAAACGGATGGTGGAGTTGTTCGTGTAAGCCCAAAACATCGGTTCTCGAATCAGTGCTGCTTAGGATCTCGACGATGGGATCTGAAATCGAACGACGAATGCACAAGCGATATCCGTTTTACTACGGGTTCGACGTTGACCAGGTTTCCGCACTTACGGACGATAGTTTCAGTTTTGACCCAGGTCGGTTCGGGCAATTCACGGCGTTAAGTCTCGATGTTTCTCAGGGTGGAATTCGGCTTTTATGTGATGAAGGGTTCGACGCGTCCAAACAGATCCTTCACCTAAGAAGGCTGAATGACGAATGTAGCGACGTGATTCGCGGGAGGCTTATTGCATGCGAAGAACTACCCAATGGTCATTTCTCTGCAAACGTGAAATTTGCCGCTTCGAGAATTGAGTTTACGAACGCTACTTGACGCAGATCAGCACCTCCTTTTCTGTTGCAGCGCAAGCTTTTTGTGCAATGTAAAAACCGACGGGAAGAGCAAGTCGGTTCTGTATGGTTCGATAGTCGTATTGGTTCAAGCTACTAAAGAAGAGAGAGTCCAGATGCCTACCGCTACTAATCGCAGCAGTGTGACCGAACACCTGTCGGATTGCCAAAAATGCTTCGCTGACTGCTGTGCGATGCAGACGCCCATCACTCTCATTTCGCCACACAGTGGTGCGGTCAGCAAAGGTTTTTTCCACCAAATCGATGGCAACTCTCTCACTGTTCGTCTCGTAGATGGACAACTGTACGATCTTGCTGAAAAGGGTTGTTGCGCTACATTCACGTACAACAGCCGGAGATGGACTTTCTTGTCATTCGTTTCGCGAGATTCCGAAGGAATCCATCGTCAGCTTGTGTTGGAAGTCACGCAACCGATTTTGGCCGAGAGGCGTCAGCGCGCCATTCGATTTGCCGTACCGACGGACAACCGTTTTGGCTCTAGTCTTCGATTCGACGGCCTGGAGTTTAAGGGGCGTGTCATCAACATCAACACTCGTGGAGCGTTGGTTGAATTCGACGAGCTAGTGGACGTGAAGTTAGAAACGCCCGTACAACTAGAACTGTACAACGGTGAAGATAGCGTCCTTGTTCCGGCCTGTCCGGTTCGACGTGAGAGATCGCGGTTGGGCTTCGCTTTTGAGGGCGAAACAGGCGAAGAATGGAAAAATAGCTTAAAAGCGCTACTCGAAAAAAAGCTCGGACTCAATTGCTAGAGATGGCATGGCCGTCACCTTCCGAATCCGGCGGAAACTCTCTCTAAGTCCAGCAGTCTCGAGCGATTTGCGTTGTCCATCTCGACGAGTACGATCAGTCTAGACAGCTCAATAATGTTAGCCACATTCATCTTTTTAAAGATGCTCTTTCGACGAAGTAATGCAGTTCGGACACTGATGTCCAATTTCAATGCGATCTCTTTGTGCGAGTAACCGTCTCTAATCATCTGGGCGACGATTCTCTCCGACTCTGTTAGCTTCGCAAGTCCAAGCCGAGCGTCGCGAATCACTTGATAAGATTCGATTCCACGTCGATAGTCGGTGACAGCTTCATGTACGCCGATCAATAGCTCTTCGTCAGAAAACGGCTTCCGTAAAACGGTAGTGGCTCCGTTGCGGATAGCGTTGACAACATGGCGAGTATTGTATTGCTCCGTCATGAAGACAATCGGTAGGAATACATCGTTTTTTGCTAACGCTATTTGCAGATCGAGCCCAGTCATTCCAGGCATTAGGACATCACACACCAACAATCCCGGCTGGCCATCGTACGCGGCGAGAAACGACTCGGCACAATCGAATTCGAGCACATCGGATTGCATCGTGCGAAGTAACCTGCCTATGGCCGCTCGCGACGAGGGATCATCGTCAATGACGCTAATGTTTGGGTTGGCTAGTGAATAACTTGACATTCGAATACGTGATTGCCACGAGCATCACCATCTCTTGCTTGCACGAGTATACGTTGGTCTTTGGTTTTTGAGTTCTAATGCCTCACTAGAATGTGGTGACGCTAATGCCTTCTGATTCCACAAAAATCTAGAAAAAAACTACGATTCAGCTAAAGGTCTCGGTCCCAATCGCGGTGTGATACTTTCGACCCACGGTTTGTGAAGTCAAAAGCACTTCTAACTTCTACGGTTAGTTGAGAATCAAACCGGAAATCCTTGCCCCACAAAGTTCCGACGGACAAATCACTTCCTCAACACCCGCCTTACGCATGCGATTGGCGATGGTGGCGTCATTGGACCTAGCATACACCGTAATTCCCTGTCGCAAGTCCTTGCAGGTAATCGATATCAGCAAGTTGTCGACTTCAGATGGCAATGCGGCAACAACATTCGCTGCTTCCAGCAAATTGCCCTTTGCGAGAATCAATTCGTCCGTTGGCGTGCCTTCAACTGTCTTCATTTGGCGAAACCGTCGTCGAAGTTGTTCGAGTCGTGCCGTGTCTTCATCAATAACCACGACGTCTTTCTGTTGACGCATCAGTTTCTCAATGACGACCTCCGCCATCGGCGAGGTTCCGCAAACGATCGTATGTTTCCTGAGTTTTGAGATCATCTTCCACATTCTCCTCTGAGCCAGATTGCCACTAAGGTCCGCGTCAACCAAGAAACTTGTGAGTGCCGCGGTCCAAGACGACATGCTGATAAAACACAAAACGATAAGGATGGACGTGAACCATCGTCCGACTTTCGACAGCTCGTGTGTTTCTCCGTAGCCAACGGTTGAAAGCGTAATAACGGTCATGAAAAAACCGTCTGCAAAATCCCATCCCTCCAGAAAGACGTAGCCCAGACTTCCGCAAAAGAGGACCCCAACCAAAAGCAGGATTGTGGAAATCAAGCGGAGGCGAATTACATCGGACATGAGTTTAACCGTGAAACACACTTTGGTTTTGCAAGTACGCGATGGAGGACTCCTGCCTGAGATTAGCAAGGTCGGTTTCGTTTAGCGGAAGTTCTGTCGAACTAAGCACGTCGACGGGATCCATGTCCACCTTCAATGAATTGCCGATATTCCAAATCTTCGAGAGCTGATTCGCGGCAACAACAACGGACGTTAGCCTAGAGTGCTGATCGAATCCCCCAGGGTCGTGGTGGCTTAGCAGAGTGTCACCAATTTCAGGCGGCAATCCCCACTCTTCGACACAACGTCTGCCTAACTCAGCGTGTCCAATTCCGTACTGTTGTTGCTCCTGATCGACTGTCACTTCCCCCTTCAAAGCCCGCGGCACCAGGTCGTAATCATCTTTTAGAAGCTGGACGAGTACGAGCTTGCCAACGTCATGGATCATGCCCGTCACAAACGCCTCGTTGGGGCATACATCCCCAAGGTGTTCGGCAACCGTTCGAGCCACCGTCGCGCAGCCTAGGGAATGACGCCATAGTGATTCAACGTCTCGATTTTGAGCTTTCGTTCTAGCAAACACACCATATGCTACGATCGACATTGCGAGGTCGCGCAAACCACTCGCTCCAAGTACCACTGCCGCATGCTCCACGGTCTTAATTTGACCGCTTAGTCCATAGTGCGAACTGTTGGAAACTTGTAGTAGTCGCACTGAAAGACTCGTATCGCAACTGACGATGCTGCATAGCTCACGAGCGCCAATGTTTGCGTTATTGCACGCATCCAATAGGTTCAGCGCAACATCCGGCAACGGAATGAGTTCGGGTAAGTTGTCGAGCTCCGAACGTATGTCCCGCTCTTGTTGGATTGGCATATTCGATTTCCTTTGGGACGACTTCGTTCGTCGGCCAGCCGAGTTACACCTCGACGTGCCATTATCGAACCTAACTGCCTTAACTTGCCACGGAAGTAAGGCAACAATTCGCTCTTTGTTTCTTTTCAATCCCTGCGGAATCGACGAAACGAAAAATGAGTACGAACCGTGTTACCGTATACCTAGCGGATGAAATCCAGGAGACTTGTCTGATTCATGCTTGCAGTTGCGGCATATATGAACTGCAAGTGATTCTGTTCTGTTTGAAGTCTCACTATCACATCCGCAACGTCAGCGTTTTCGATGTCGGCCAGAGTCTCTTGAAGAACAAGTCGTACTTCGCGTGTCTTGTTGCCGAGGGTCTGCAGATTCGATAGCTCAACGGACTGTTCACCTACGAACTCAATAACTTGATCGTGTGCTCTCTTGATGTCGGATATCCTTGCATCCATGATGTTGACGAACTCCGGCGTCGGTACTCCATCGCTGTTTTGCAAGTCATCACGTAGTTGCAACATCGCTTCAAAAACACCATTTGTGCCCGTGTATTCGATTCGGTCCTCACCGGTGTTTCGAATGTTCACTGAATCGACAACGGTCACTTCGCCAGTATGCGAGTGCGTTAGTACCTGACTTTCCGAAAACGTGATTACCTCTTCCGTCTGGCCGCCGTCGATGGACATGTTGCCATTCGCTGTGATTTCTATGTCACCAGCAAAAGTATCAGGCACCGCCGACAGGTCGACGAATACTACGGCACCGGAATGCCCAACGACCTTCAGGTCTCTCGACGACGCATCGAATGGAATCGGTCCCCCACCGTTAAGTGAAACGACCGGCCCAAGCGTTGGGCTATTTTCTATCGTGAGTGTGTGCACGCCGGGAGGGCCAATGATCGTATCGCCACCTTGCGCACTCGCGCCGGATGACACGATCGGATTTGAGTAAGTCGTTGAAGTGTTTCTGACTTGGAGGGCACCAACACCCTTCGCGCTGTCGGTTCCCTTTCCTGCTGTCGCGCCCGTATGACCAATGAACTCCGATTTGCCGCGACTCTGCTGTTGAAATATGTCGGCGCCGGACGGTAGAACGTTTGCATACGTTCCGTCGCCGACAATCGTGTTCGAGACGTTATTGGATCCGCGATATCGAACTTGTGTTGGCCGGCCCAGCTCATCGACCTCTGCTATTTCAAATGCATTGCCATTTGAAGCAGTACCTGAATAGAGCTGGACTCCACCATCAGCCGAATTGGCGATCGATATCATGGCCTCAATGAGACGATCAACTTCAAGAGCCAAGGATTCTCTCTCCTCCGTTTGATTTCCAGCCAATGCGAGTTCACGAGCGCGAACGAGAATGTTGCCGGCTTCTGTCAGGCTGGAAACGCTATGATTTAGTCGCTGCTCCACCGTCGAGATATTCTCTAGGTTCACTTCTATTCGACCTAGCGACGCCTTTGTCGCGGTGAGACGACTCCATTCCGCCGGCGCGTCTGATGCTTGTCGAATCCGCAGCCCAGTGGCCAGCTGGTCTTGCAGATCCGCGATCGCTAGCTGCCTCGCCTGCGACTGGACGATGGCGTTGCTGATTGTCTGTTGTTGTGTAATTCGCATCAGGCTACCCCACTATCCAGTGATTCCAAACAACTCTTGAAGTAGGTCATCGACCGTCGACATGTACCGAGCGGCTGCTTGATATGAACGTTGATACTGCAGCATTTTCGCGAGCTCCTCGTTGACATCGACGCCGACGACGGAATCGAGTTCACCCTGTAAAAAAATATGATTCGCATCGTTAGCCTCGACATCTCGCGTCAGCTCGGCTGCCTCACTGCCAACTCCTGCAATTAGGTCGCTCAAGAACTGTTCGATGGTCACCGTACCGTCACGTAATGTGCGAGCATCGCGAACTTCTAGCATGCGATGTAGATTGCGCGTGTCGCTAGGTTCACCGTTTGTGGTCGTAGCTAACAAAGATGGATTGGCTTCAATCAACGGATTTACAGATATGTCTGGTGGTCCGTTGCCAACGAAGAGGGTGTTGATTCCAAGCGCCGTAAGAATTCCAGTTTCGTCAGGACGCGCTGCCACTTGTAACGAGAAGCGACTGTCGGCGGCGACCGTGCCTGAGGTCAAAGCGAGCTCAATACCGTCGCCCACCACTAATTTAGATGACGGTTCGTATTCCGCGCCAACGTCAAGCACGCGGACAGTGAGGCCGCTACCGTTAATAACAGC
>CAYNJG010000197.1:0-13927 GCA_964397295.1 uncultured Pirellulaceae bacterium | reverse complement strand
CGATAGAAGTAGTTTTCGCTCAGCCGCCATGGATGGGCTGAGAAGACCCGAAAAAAGACTGAGCTGCAAATACTTCTACGACAAACGCGGCTCCGAACTGTTCGACCAGATATGCGAGCTGGACGAGTATTACTTAACGCGAACCGAATTGGCGATCATGAAGGAGTTCGCCGGTGAGATGGGGGAGCAAATCGGTGAAGGCGTGCGGCTGGTTGAATTCGGGAGCGGCAGCAGCACCAAGACTCGAATTCTACTTGAGCATCTACCCGACCCAGTAGCGTACGTACCGGTAGACATTTCTCGATCGCATCTGATGGAAACGGCAAAGCTGCTTCAGCAGGACTTCTCCCATATTGAAGTACTACCAGTGGTGACGGACTTCACCAAAGAATTCGCTTTGCCCGAACCCAAACGTCCAGCCACTCACTCCGCTGTCTACTTCCCCGGTTCAACCATCGGGAACTTCGAGAAGAAAGACGCCGAGTCATTACTGAAGGTGATTGCTCGCATCTGCGGCCGAGGTGGTGGGTTACTCGTTGGTGTCGACTTGGTGAAGGACAAGGACGTTCTTGAGCTGGCGTACAACGATGCGCAAGGCATCACTGCCCAGTTCAACTTGAACCTTTTACACCGACTTCAGTCCGAGCTTGGAGCTGAGCTTGATGTTGAAGCGTTTTCTCACCACGCCGAATACGACGAAAAGGAACAGCGAATCGAAACCTTCATTCGTAGTGACCGAGACCAGGTTTTGCGAATCGACGACCAGTTTTATTCGTTCGACGAAGGCGAAATGATGCACACCGAGTACTCGCACAAGTACACAATCGACGGGTTTGCCGAGTTGGCGAAGCGGGCCGGGCTAACGCTGCGTCGGAGCTGGACCGACAGCCGGGGTTACTTCGCAGTACTACATTTGGCTATCCTGGGCGAACAGTAAAACTGCGTAACGACTCACTCACAATAGACTGCTTTTTTAGGGATGAAACGCATGGCTTTGAACGAAAAACAAGAATCACTTTGCACGGAAAGCAAATGGGACTTCTCAGACTTGAAGGCAATCTTCCTCAACTGCACGTTGAAGAAGTCGGATGAAAAGTCGCATACGCAGGGCCTGATTGAAATCTCCAAAGCAATCATGGAGAAGAACGGCGTGACGGTTGATGAACTTCGCCCCATCGATCACCAGATCGCCACCGGCGTTTGGCCCGACATGACCGAGCATGGTTGGGATCGCGACGACTGGCCCGCCATTTCAAAACGAGTCATGGCCGCCGACATTTTGGTTATTGGTTGCTCGATCTGGTTGGGCGAAAAAACTTCTGTGGCCACACAAGTCATCGAACGACTCTACGCGACGAGCCACCTGTTGAACGAGCATGGGCAGTATGCGTACTACGGTCGCGTGGGCGGATGTCTGGTAACTGGAAACGAAGATGGTGCTAAGCATTGCGCGATGAACATCCTCTATTCGCTACAGCACCTTGGCTACGTCATTCCTCCTCAGGCGGACGCGGCGTGGTTGGGTGAGGCTGGCCCCGGACCATCGTATCTCGACGAAGGATCGGGCGGCCCAGAAAACGATTTCACCAATCGCAATACGACTTTCATGACATGGAATCTCATGCACATGGCGCGCATGATCAAGGACGCCAAGGGCATTCCAGCGCATGGTAACCAGCGTGCCGCATGGGACGCCGGGTGTCGTAGCGACTTCGCGAATCCCGCCTACCGATGATCGATTCTCGTCCGCGAAATCAAAGCACATGGTTGAGACTACTGGCAGGCGGGTTGTTCGTCGCGGCAGTGGTCTTTGCCTACCTGCAGTATCGGGATGTGCTTTCACTAGCTTCGTTGGCCGAGCATGAGGATTCGCTACGCCATCGTCTCGCTAGTACACCGGCGACCAAGGCTGTCGCGGCTCTTCTGCTTTTCAGTATCTTCCCATTGGCAGCAAAGTTTTTGGCGAAGCGGCTGCGGCCATCGTCTAACCATCAATACAATCCATCGGTCGCGGACGACTCGAACCCGCAACCAGTGACGACATTGGAGCAAGCATGACGGATTACTTCGCCCGCAGTTTGATCATTCACGAGCAGCTTAAAGGCAAGCTTGGCACCCACTCGAAGATGCCGATCAAATCGACTGACGATTTGTCCATCGCTTATACGCCCGGTGTCGCGCGGCCATGTGAAGCCATCGCGGCTGACCCATCACTCGCTCGGACATTGACGCTAAAAAACAACGCGGTCGCGGTCGTGAGCGATGGTTCTGCCGTGCTCGGGTTGGGCAACATCGGCCCTCACGCAGCCATTCCGGTGATGGAAGGCAAAGCGGTACTGTTTCGCGAATTCGCAGCGATCGACGCATGGCCGATTTGCGTTGACACGCAAGACGCGGATGAAATCGTCAGCTTTGTTCGCAATCTGGCGCCAGTGTTTGGCGGTATCAATCTCGAAGACATCTCTGCACCACGATGTTTCGAGATCGAAGAGCGACTCCAAGACCTCGGCATTCCCGTTTTCCACGATGATCAACACGGCACAGCGATCGTTTTGCTGGCAGCGCTGCTGAATGCTGCGAAAGTAGTCGGTCGCGAACCAACCGACCTCCGCGTGGTGATTAATGGTGCCGGAGCAGCCGGGACGGCGATTGCAAGACTGCTGCGTTGCGTCGGTCACGATCCGAATATGTGTCAGCCGGTGAAAGATGTCGTGGTTTGCGATTCACGCGGCGCGATTCATGCAGATCGGGACAACTTGTCGCCGGAGAAGCAGGCGTTGCTTGCCTACACGAATCGTGAAAACAAAACGGGCACACTCGACGAAGTAGTTCGGGACGCGGACGTTTTCATCGGAGTCAGCAAAGGCAATCTGCTTAAGCCCGAACACGTGAAGTCGATGGCCGCCGATCCGATCATCTTAGCGATGGCGAATCCTGTTCCCGAAATCATGCCGGACGTGGCGAAAGCCGCCGGAGCTGCGGTCATCGGCACCGGACGCAGCGACTTCCCGAATCAGGTCAACAACGTGCTGGCGTTTCCCGGCATCTTCCGAGGAGCCCTCGATAGCCAAGCGGCGCAAATTACCGCCGAGATGAAGCTGGCGGCCGCCAAAGCGCTAGCTGGCTGCGTCGATAATCCGACCGCGGAGAAAATACTTCCGGGACCGCTCGACAAAACCGTGGCGCCGCGCGTGGCGGCAGCGATCTGCAAACATGAGTTAGGTCAGGATGCGAGCAACTGATGGCCGGACAAACTTCAACCTTCAGCTTTACTAACAGCCAATCTCAGACGCTCTCTGGGAAGTTGGAAATGCCCGGTTCGACCGTGCGGGCGGCGGCGATCTTCACGCATTGTTTTAGCTGCAACAAGAATGTACACGCTGCGACGCGGATCAGCCGAGGTCTGCGCGAACGCGGGATCGCCGTGCTGCGATTCGATTTCACCGGGCTTGGACAGAGCGAGGGGGATTTTGCGAACTCGAACTTCTCTTCGAATCTTGATGACTTGCGAGCGGCGGTCGCTGCGATGCGCGAGCGGTTTCAAGCACCATCCCTGCTGGTAGGGCACAGCTTGGGTGGAGCCGCAGCACTTTATTTGGCGAGCGAGATTCCCGAAGTCAAAGCCGTTGCGTCCGTGTTTGCGCCCAGCGAACCGGCAGAAATCAAAAAGTTGTTGGGCGACCAAGTCGTGAGCGACGTCGAGGCCACGGGCGAAGTTGAAGTCAATTTGGGCGGCCAGAGTTTCCGCATTCAGCGACAGTTTCTTGAAGACATCTCGACGACATCGCTGGCAGAGCGGCTCGCAAGTTCCAACACTCCAACGCTTCTCTTTCAGTCACCAGACGATGCCGTCGTGTCGATTGACAACGCAAATCGAATTTACGAAGCGGCTAACTATCCAAAGAGTCTGGTCACCGTCGATGGCGCCGATCATCTAGTGACGCGTCCAGAAGATAGCGAGTACATTGCGGAGGTTCTTTCCTCGTGGGTCCAACGCTACTTGCCAGCCAACAATGACAGCCAAGGGCACGCCGAGGGCACCGTACAAGTCGCCGCTCGCGGTACCACTTTGACTCAGGATATTTTCGCGGGCTCGCATCAAATCACTGCCGATGAACCGACATCCGTTGGCGGGCACGACAAAGGCATGACTCCGTACGATCTGCTGCTGGCGGCCTTAGGCGCGTGTACTTCCATGACGCTTCGCATCTATGCAAAACACAAAGGCATCGCCTTGCAAGACATCGAAGTCACACTCAGGCACAGCCGCGTTCACTCGGAAGATTGCGAAGGCTGCGAGGACGCGCCACGAAAGATCGATCGCATTACCCGCGAGATTCGCATCGAAGGCGATCTCACCGCCGCTCAGCGTAAACGCATGCTCGAAATCGCCGATCGCTGCCCCGTGCATCGGACCATGATGGGCGAGAAACAAATTGAAACCATTGAATCCACGGAAGCCGTCTAGCGATAAACTCGCACGAAGGAAATCATGAAAGCATCTGACCTATTCATCAAAGCACTCGAAGCTGAAGGCGTCGAGTATATCTTCGGCATTCCGGGTGAAGAGAACCTCGATTTTCTCGATTCACTTTCCCGCTCCGACATCAAATTGGTCCTAACGCGAATCGAGCAAGCCGCCGGATTCATGGCCGCGACCTACGGGCGACTCACCGGCAAGGCAGGCGTTTGTCTCTCGACGCTTGGTCCGGGAGCGACCAACTTTGTCACGTCCGCCGCGTACGCTCAGCTCGGCGGGATGCCGATGATGATGATTACCGGTCAGAAGCCGGTGAAGCATAGCAAGCAAGGACAGTTCCAAATTGTCGATATCGTGGCGATGATGGAACCGCTGACGAAATACACTCGGCAGTTAGTCAGCGGAGCTACGATTCCATCACGAGTCCGTGAAGCGTTTCGTATCGCGCAAGAGGAAAAGCCTGGCGCGGTTCATCTCGAACTTCCTGAAGACATCGCAGCCGAAGACACGGACGAGTCCCTGATTCCGGCAAGTTTGGTCCGCCGACCTATCTCGGATCAGAAAGCAATCGACGCCGCGGTCGAGCTGATCAAGAGTGCAAAGCATCCTTTGTTGGTCGTCGCCGCGGGAGCCAACCGTAAAACGACTTGCAAGATGCTGCGAGCATTCGTGGACGATCTCGGCATTCCGTTTGTCAGTACGCAGATGGGGAAGGGAGTCGTCGATGAAAGCAGTCCGCTGTTCCTCGGCAATGCGGCTCTCTCCGCAGGAGACTTTGTTCATCGAGCTATCGAAGCCGCGGACCTCATCATTAACGTGGGGCACGACGTCGTTGAGAAGCCACCATTCTTCATGCAGCCAGATGGTGTGAAGGTCGTGCATGTCAACTTCTTCAGCGCGGCGGTTGATCCCGTTTACTTCCCTCAAGTCGAAGTCGTCGGAGACATCGCCAACAGCATTTGGCAGATCAACGAGTCGTTGAAACCACAGCCGCACTGGGACTTCACGCGATTCATGGAAGTCAAGAAGCACATGGACGCGCACCTCGCAGAAGGAGCCGACGACAAACGCTTCCCGGTCTATCCACAACGGTTGGTTTCTGACGTTCGCGAGGCGGTTGAGGGCAGAGGCATCATTGCGCTGGACAATGGCGTGTACAAGATTTGGTTCGCCCGGAATTACCGAGCCCACGCGCCCAATACAGTTCTGCTGGACAACGCACTCGCCACCATGGGAGCCGGGCTTCCGTCAGCGATGGCAGCCAAACTGGTTCATCCTGATCAATCGGTCACCGCCATCTGCGGTGACGGCGGATTCATGATGAACTCGCAGGAACTGGAAACTGCCGTGCGACTAGGCATGCACATCGTTGTGATCATCCTCCGCGACAATGCTTACGGGATGATTAAGTGGAAGCAAGCAAATCAGAACCTCCCCAACTTTGGCCTCGATTTCGGGAATCCTGATTTCGTGAAGTACGCCGAGAGCTATGGCGCAAACGGGTATCGCATTGAAGCCACGGAAGACCTCCTGTCAACGCTACAGAAGTGTCATCGGGAACCGGGAGTACACGTAATCGAAGTGCCGGTGGACTACTCCGAAAACGACCGCATCCTGAACCATGAAATCAAAGAACGAAGCAGCAAAATTTAGAGCGTTTTGCGACTGCTCCGTGAATCGCAAGACTTGCGGGGTGCCACTGCTGGCTTGTCCAGCAGTGTCCGGGTTCCTGAACAATGCTGCTGAACAACACTGCTGGACAAGCCAGCAGTGGCACCCTAGGTCAGAATCCCCGGGTCAGACTTAGGAATGAGGTTGCGGAACTCGTCAAGAGTTTCCGCCAGTGCTGAGGTTCACGGAAAGCCTTGACGACTTCCGCCACTAATGAGCACCCAAAATCGAAACCTTGACAGAGCATTGGGAATAGACGCAAACGAATGACCATGAACTATTCTGACTCAGCAATCGCCGAACGATATTCAGCGGCGGCACAGGCGAGGCAAGCATCGCTATGCTGCTCAGTGACCTACGAACCGAAGTACCTTGAGGCTATCCCCGAAGAAATCGTCCAACGCGACTATGGCTGTGGTGATCCATCGGCGTATGTTCGTGCCGGCGATACCGTGGTCGATCTCGGAAGCGGCGGCGGTAAGCTCTGTTACATCGCCGCACAGGTTGTTGGCGAGAGCGGCCGAGTCGTTGGCGTAGACTGCAACCAAGAAATGCTAACGCTGGCTCGAAAGTATCAAGACGAGATGGCCGCGAAGCTTGGTTTCGGCAACGTCGATTTTCATTTCGGTCGCATCCAAGACTTGGCTCTCGATCTAGATGTGCTGAAGAAGGAAATGGAAGGGCTTGATAGATCCGCCCCAGAGCACGCTTTGCACGTCATGAACCTGATGAAGTCGCTTCGCGCCGAGCGACCGATGATCGCCGACGATAGCGTAGATTGCGTGATTTCCAATTGCGTTCTTAATCTCGTTGATGCGTCTGATCGAAAGCAACTCTTTCGTGAAATCTACCGTGTTTTGAAACGAGGAGGCCGCGCGGCAATCAGCGACATTGTGAGTGATGAAGACGTGCCAGAGGAAATGCGTGCTGATGGCCACCTATGGTCAGGTTGCATTTCCGGCGCATGGCGTGAAGACCTATTCCTCAAGGAGTTTGAGGAGGCTGGTTTCTACGGTGTGCATTACGACAAATACGAAGAACAGCCATGGCAAGTCATCAACGGCATCGAATTCCGCTCGGTGACGGTAGTGGCCCATAAAGGCATAGATGGTCCGTGTCTCGAACGCAATCAAGCGGTGATTTACAAGGGTCCTTACAAACAGATTACCGACGACGATGGCCACGTCTATCGTCGTGGCGAACGCGTTGCGGTATGTGACAAAACATTTCAGATCCTCCGGCGTGAACCGTATGCATCGCAGTTCGTCGAAGTGAACCCACAGACAGACGTGCCGATCGAACAAGCCCAGTCGTTTGATTGTCTGCGAAGCAAACTGCGCCATCCTCGTGAATCAAAGGGACTCGACTACGACGAAACGATCGTGACGGATGACAATGTATGTGGGCCGGGAGACTGTTGTTAACTACGGCGAAACGTGTAGCAGGAATCGCAAGAGTTCTGGCGTGCGACATGAGACAGCCCGAATTGTTGCCAATCCGGCTACCACCAGCGATGACTTTTGACGGATGCGTCAGACGCGACCAACACACACTTTTTATGCACTGCAGCGTATTGCTTTCAAGGGCTTCAAATAGGCGGTAACACACATGAAAAACAAATGGCCATATTTTCTTGCGAACGAAGCAAAGTCACCTAACCAAGACCTCAAAGTCACGGACAAGTACCTTGGGGAAGTGGCAGCGACTGTCGCGTTAGCCGACCCGTCAGCCATCGAACAAGGTATCGCAGCATGCGTGGAAGCGGCCGAGCCGATGGCGAAAATGCCTGCCTACGAGCGGCAGCAGATTCTGAACCATTGCGTCAGCAGATTTGAAGAACGATTTGACGAACTCTCCATGTCGTTGTGCGTCGAGGCTGGTAAGCCGATTAAGGACTCACAGGGTGAGGTCGGCCGCTTGATCGATACCTTTCGTATCGCGGCAGAAGAATCGGTCCGCATGTCAGGCGAAGTGCAGAATCTTGAAATCTCGCCGCGTGCCAAAGGCTATCGCGGCACGTGGAAACGAGTCCCGATCGGCCCCTGCTCATTCATCAGTCCCTTTAACTTCCCATTAAACCTCGCCGCGCACAAAGTTGCGCCCGCGTTGGCCGTGGGATGTCCGTTTGTGCTCAAGCCCGCCAGCCGCACTCCGCTCGGCGCACTGATCATTGGAGAGATTCTCGCCGAAACAGATTTGCCGAAAGGAGCTTTCTCGATCTTGCCTTGCTCGCGAGACGGAGCCGATCTGTTTACGACCGACGATCGCTTGAAACTGCTCAGCTTTACCGGCTCGCCCGGTGTTGGCTGGGCGCTGAAAGCGAAAGCAGGCAAGAAGAAGGTCGTACTCGAACTAGGTGGCAACGCGGCCTGCATTGTCGATGCGGATGCCGACTTGGAAGATGCGGTCGAACGAATCATCTTTGGAGCCTTCTATCAATCGGGGCAAAGCTGTATTGGTGTGCAACGCATTATCGTACACAGCGATGTTTATGACGACTTTCGAGACCGCCTGGTTGCCAAAACGAAGCAGTTGGTTGCCGGCGATCCCAAAGAAGAGACGACGTTTATTGGCCCTATGATTTCCGAGAAGGAAGCCACTCGGTTGCACGATTGGGTCAATGCGGCTGTCGCATCGGGCGGCAAGTTGCTGTGCGGAGGCAAACGCGACGGTGCGATGCTCGAAGCCACGCTTTTGGAAGACGTCTCGCAAGACCAGGACGTCTGTACCCAAGAAGCATTCGGGCCGGTCGCCGTACTCAGTCGCTTCAAAGATTTTGGGGCTGCACTGGAGGAGGTGAACAATAGCGTGTTCGGGCTGCAAGCCGGCATCTTCACTCGCGATATTTTCAAAGCACATCAAGCATGGGACACACTCGACGTCGGCGGAGTCGTCATCGGCGACGTCCCATCCTGGCGCGTGGACAACATGCCCTATGGCGGCGTGAAAGACAGCGGCCTCGGACGCGAAGGCATCAAGTTCGCCATGGAAGATATGACCGAGATTCGCAACTTGATCGTTCGGCTGCCCTAAGCCAGCGCCCAAAGTTATAGGGCTGCTCAATCAAGTGAGCGACTAGCCGCTTGTATTTTCGGGTAGCCCAAAGTGACGTACGTCTTGCGATCTAGTTTAGCAGCCAATTCGTACGGCTGGGTAGCTCGCTTCGACGCTTCGGCTTCATTGTCCAAAGCGTTTTGCCATTCGCCTCAAAGGTGTCCGGCTACAAGCGACGCCGCCTGCAATTGAGCCGGTGTCTTTCTTAGAGACAGAAGCGACAGGGCATTGCGAGCGCACTGCGGTTCCCATCATTTTAATATTTCACAGTTCGGTAACAATTCACCTAACCGATCGATAGCCGTTTCAGATACTAGTGTTTCCTGTAAGTCTAGGGTTCTGAGTTGTTTTAGGCGATTTAAATGCACCGTGGCATTGTCCGTTACTTTCGTTTTCGCGAGGCCAAGATACTGAAGTGAATCCAGTTGGCAGAGTTGGTGAACGCCTTCATCGTCGATCGGATGCCAAGCCAAAGAAGCAGTTTTGAGATGGCGAAATGCCATAATGTGTTTCAGATCGTCGGGTGTTAGACCCGTGACGTACTTAACGTCTGGGAGCCACTCGCCGGCTGAGTTTTGCTTAGAGTTGAGCGTATTTCCCGGTGCAGTTGCGCCCACGCTTTTCACGGTGCGCGTGATGTCTACGCCCAACAATCGGGAGAGCCATTTGGGGCCCTGTTGGTTCCCAACTCCAAGGAAAGTGCTGCCTTCGTCGGCATCATCAAAACGATTCCCGAATCCAATGCTGACAGGATGTGGGTATTCGTTGCGCAGCCAAGTAACGGCATCGTCTTCTGCTCGGCAGCGTCGAACTTCGTTGCTTACCCATGCAAATCCGCAGGCCAAGACAGTCACGGTCACCAACATCGTCATGAGGCTGATTCTCATCCAGCGCCTCTTTGTCATGTCGAGCATAAGGTTCTCCACCAGCAGAAAAAGCGTTGTTCGCCGCCGCAGTTCAGATGTTGGGAAAACTTTTTTGATTCATCGTCGCGGGCGAAGCGTGATCCAATGGAATCGAACTTGCTGCGATCGTCGCGTGTTCGGCCAGTCAACTCGCTGTCGCGTCCAATCTGGCTGCGTTACGGCAAGAGTCCCGATCCACGGTCTGGAGACCATCGCTTCGTATGTTCTACTGCTATTCCAACGCCGGAGTCCCACCCGCTGGAACCGGCGCGAGCACCTTGAGCTCCTTCCTCTTTTCATCGGATAGTGAACGGGCCATTTGCGTATACCAGCGATTGGCGATGGGCCCAACGATGGTCGGGCACCGGAAGGCATCACGAAGATGCCGACAGAACAGTTTTTCATCGTCCTTCAATCCGTGGTAATCCATAATTGCACCGTGCTCCTGACTCAACTCTGAAACGATAGCCAACAGCAAGAGGGGATTGATCGGCGCAATGTGACTCGTTGACCCAATGGCGTGGTGCACTTTGGTTTTTACATCCGACGCGTCCTTGATCATGCGAATTGGCCCAACTCGAAGCCCGCTGTCATACCTTGGGGGGGTCGTGGCCGTCATGATGCATTTGACCGTATGATACGGGGCGATCTGAATCAGCCCTTTCGCAGCAGCGGATCGACGTACGTATTCGTCGTAGCCCAGACCTGAATTGACGAC
Organism: uncultured Pirellulaceae bacterium; assembly: GCA_964397295.1. Classification (GTDB taxonomy): domain Bacteria; phylum Planctomycetota; class Planctomycetia; order Pirellulales; family Pirellulaceae; genus CAYNJG01. The sequence goes on along the minus strand of CAYNJG010000197.1, from coordinate 3,099 downwards.
TTCGCGGAACTCGTCCAGTCGTTTGCGAATTTCAGGATCAGCGGGAGGATCTGCGAGGACAAAGTCGGGAAACGAGCCACCGCACAGGATAATATCGGTGAGCAAGTCGTGAGCGTCCGGGCCATTCTCGCGCAGATCGTTACCTTGGTAGTAGGCGTCGAGATACTTGGTGATCAGACGCGCCGTTGTTTTGGTATCCCAATCGTCATCTTCGCGCCGCGTGGGAAGTACAAGTCGCAACGTATTCAAGATGGCCGCGTTCTCGGCTAAGTTCTCGGCGACGTTATTTTCGCTCATCCATTCGTTCGCCACATTCACCCAGTCTTCGAAAAATGGATACGAGTAATTGCGATTGATCGGGGTAATCGTATCCTGAAACGGTGACGAATCAGTCGCCCAATGACGATAGAAGTGCAAGTCGCTCGCGTCGTCATTATTCAACACGTCGTGCAAAACCAGTTGCGCAATAAGCTTTGAATCGACGCCTTTGACGCGGGATTCCTCCCAATTAGTCGATACGATTCCGTGATGTTTCCATCTGCGCATACGCTCAAGCCAGGCTCGTTCGAAAGTGCGGGCTCGATCAGTTGCGGAAACTTCATTTGGATTGGCGTCTTGCTCGCGCGCCATTACATCAACCGCTACGGCCTCTCTCCCCGCCCGTTCCATATCTTCGACCAGGCGGGTTTTCTGTTCGTCGCTGGCCACGCGAAAGAGGTTCGACCGCATTAGCAGGACTGCTCCACGAAGTTTCGCCGTCGGCGCCGCATCTTCTGAGAGATCGTTGATGACGGTAGCCGCCCACCTTTCCGGGTTGCTATTAGTTAACTGCGTCAGTGCGATCAGGGCGTAAGACGATGCATGCTTCGATTCATCGGACACCATCTTAATCAATTGTCGTGCGACTTGGTCGTGAGGAAGTCGGCTCAACTGCGTCGAAACGGTGCTACGCAATCGCTTCAATGAGCCTGTGCTTGACCACGCAGCCGCAGGCAGTTTTTGGTTGGCAGACAGCGCCAACACGGCATCTTGCAACTGTGTGCCATAAGCCTCTTCGAAGAGCTTGCCCAGGACTTCGACTCGCTGTTTGACTTGCTCAGCCGGTTTGCCTTCGACGAACGAAAGCAAGGCTGTCGCGGCTGCGATTTTGGCTCTGTCGTTCTTCTCGACTTCGAAACGCTCAATCCAATACGATTCGGGATGCCCTTCGTACAGAGGTTCCGGACTGCCGTCTACAAGCCGTTCTTTCAAAGCGTCATCAACAAACGGCGCGAGCAGACGTTCGATCTCCTGATCTGAGAAATTGCCTGAAATCTGCAAACGGGTGGTTATGGCCGCATGGATCGTGTGCGCGCTCAGTTGTTTGCCTTCGAAGACAATGGCCATCCGCTTGCCAATGTTCTTGCTGGTCACCTCGAGAAGCTTGGCTCCAGCAGCACGATTGAGATTGATCAGTATGTCCGTTGAATTGTCTGGTTTCTTGTTGGCTTCAACACTCCAGATGTCCTCACCACGGATGATCGGCTCGCCGATTCGCTCATCTGTTTCAGGGTCAACCAGGTAAAACTCGATTTCGCAGGATGCGGAGACCATTCGCAAAGGAAGGATGGGCGTGTCAGCAGGGTTGGCCAATTTGGCATGTTGCATGTTCAAAGCAGCGGACAGATCCATCACTTTGGGACGCTCCGCGTCGGTAAACTGCCCTTCGAGTTCCAACTGGACGGAAACCCCAACATTAATAGCGCGAATCCTCGTGGTTGCTACCATTTGTCCCTTGGAAAAAATCAACACTCGATTGCCAATGTTCTGGCGGATGATATCGGGGACTGCTCTTCGAGCCTTTACCGTCAAGGCAAGGTTCATGAATGTGAGATCATCCCTGTGGTTCAATGAAACGGCAGTGACATCGTCTCCAGAAAAGAGCGGCTGGCCCTGTTTCTGGTCAAATTCGGAGAGGTAAAACTCCACGTTTTCAGGGAGGAACCGCTCGACAGGGATCGGTTCGCCGGGAACCGTCGAAATGGGCTTGTCAGCAGGCTTGGCCAATTCGGCATGTTGTGTGTTTAAAGCGGTGAGTAGTTCCATGACTTTCGCCCGCTCCGCTTCGGAGAACGGAGCCTCCATGTGATAGCTCGGCGCGCGCCCAACAGCAGTGGCGCGAATTCTCGCAGATGCTACAATTTCCCCCTCTGAAACGATGACCATCCACTTGCCAATCGTCTCTCGAATCGACTTCGGATTCGTCTTGGGATGCTTCTTTTGAGGGTCCAAGACAATGGAAATGGACGTCATACTCTCCCCGGTCGTTTTAATGGCGCAGCCACTGACATCGTCGCCTCGAAAGACTGGTTCACCTGCTGGTGCAAGACGGGGGTTGTCCGAATCGGAGATGTAGAATTCGACGTGTTGCGGGTTCAACCGGTGATCTCCAGAAACCAATGGGTTGGCTACAACGCCGGGCAACGAAGCGTTGAATGACGCAATCGGAGATTCCTGAACGCTCAAGGGCGGTTGTTCATTGGCGACCCGCCGAATGGTTGCGACGGTCGTTTTACCCTTCGCGAGCGTTAACGTGTCTTTGTCGAGTATCACTTCATCGTGCGGTTCGAGAATGCGAACACGATATTTGCCGACCTTCAGCTCAGTCGTCTTCTCGTTGTTTTCGACGGTCAGTTTTGTGACGCGGTCTTGTTCGTCCAGAAGCTCGACCTGAACTCCTTCAATCTCGGATCTGATTTGAACCTGACCAGTCGGGGTATCCAGCAGCAGCGTAATGCCAAACAAGATCGCTGCGATTCCGGCGACAATGGCCGTAGCGATACCAAGGTTTCTGAATATTCTCCCTTCCGTGCGTGTTGCGGCGGCGTTTGTGGCTTCACCTACGGCTTGGCCAGTCCGGCTGGTCGGCGCTTCCATACCAAGGAGCACGCAAAGTGACCGATCGACCGCATCTCTGTCGTCGGTTTGACGTTTTGGCTCGATGGCCTCGGTTAGGCTGGTGAGCGAATCAGCATCCGCCCACGAGGAAAGCGACTTGGCGACCTGGCTGGCATCCTTTGGACGTTGCGCCGGATCGCGATCCAGGAGCTGCGCGACGAG
>CAYNJG010000196.1:0-14152 GCA_964397295.1 uncultured Pirellulaceae bacterium | reverse complement strand
TCTTTGGCCCATCTTGGTTGCTCTTGCGGCTTGGTATCTCAGTGTGGGTTATTTAAATCGGAGCAAGCGGACTCGGTCAGGGTCAAGCGTTCAGAACGTCGACTTAGTCAGAGTGGAACCACTGTCGGGATTCCAAGGCTCAAAGCCACGTTAGTCATGAGTAAATAGTCGGTTGGACTGCAACCGTCAATTTCGTCTAGCATGTTCTTCAACGAAAGAAGTTGCTCTAACCAGCTCTCGCGATGCCACTTCCTATTTTTCTCCTTGTTCGGTAGGTCGATATGTCGCTTGAAGAGTTGCGCCGTCAATACACGATCGGCGGTATCGACGAAGCAGGTATGCCCAATGATCCAATCGCATTGTTCGGCGATTGGATGCAGGCTGCTCTAGATAATGCTCCGCAGGAATGGGTTGAGCCATACGCCATGACCTTGGCCACCAGTGATCCTAGCGGTAGCGTGTCAGCACGTGTCGTGCTGCTTCGTGGTTTCAGTGACGATGGTTTCGTGTTTTACACGAACTACGAATCAGCCAAAGGCAAACAACTTGCCGCGAATGCGCAGGCGGCATTGGTGTTCTACTGGGGATACCTCGAGCGTCAGGTGCGTGTGCAAGGCGTCGTCAGTAAAGTCAGCCGCGAACAGTCGCTGCAGTACTTTCATAAACGTCCCCGCGGCAGTCAGATCGGCGCAACGATTTCGCGACAATCGCAAGCAATTGCTAACCGGCAAGTGCTCGAGGAAAAGGTCGAGTCATTCGTGGCCAAGGTGGGCGATGAGGAGATTGCTCTGCCAGACGATTGGGGCGGTTACCAGTTGAAGGCCAGTGAAATCGAATTCTGGCAAGGCCGCGCAAACCGCCTTCACGATCGGTTGGTTTATTCGAGCGGTTCCGACGACAGTTGGGCACTTAGACGGCTAAGTCCTTAGATCGGCCTCGACAGGTCACGAAAACTCTAAACGCGCCGGTCATACGTCTCATTCAGTGACTCGGCAAATTCAATTCGTTGTTTACGCGCAATTCGTGGGTCATTGATCGTTGTAACCCGTATGGTCTCCGCGTTCGCTCGAGAAATCACCGCTAAACCATTGAGTGAAGCCAGCAGATATTCGCCAGTCGCGCACTCTTTGCCTGAGCGAACGGTGCATCCTTCACTTTTTCGCTTAACGGTAATATCTAGCAATAGAGCAATAGTGAAGCGAGGAAAGAACGATGCAAGAAGCAATCAGATTGGCTGCACGACTGTGGCTGGATGAACAAGGGTTCATTATTTCGATAGAACTGATTTTGTTAGCGACCATCGCGGTAATTGGGCTGATCGCGGGTTGGACGGCCATTCGCGATGCGATTGTTTCCGAGATTTCTGATGTTGCTGGAGCAGTGCAAGACTTAAACCAGGGCTATTCCTTCTTTGGAGTTCGAGGTCACTCGGCCAGTACTGCCGGAAGCGACTACTTGGATGCGCTAGACTTTTGTGATTCGGCGGACGACGTTGTCGCGGCGGCAGACAATTGCATCAGCTTTGATTCTGTCCCTGACGACGAGGTTTAGGGCTGAGCCCCTCCCGTGGTGGGTTCGTATTCTGTGGGATGTATTGCATGCTGGAATGCAAGTTGCGGGAAAGCGAACGAACTTCGTTAGAAATACTGAAGATGAACATTGCAGAGGTGACCTAGGGTTATTTATCAGGCGACGAGTTGTCGCCATCGCGACAACAAATAATCTGAAGGTTACAAATGAACTCTATCGCCAAACGTCTTTGGAATGATGACGCAGGTTTTATCATTTCAATCGAACTTATTCTGATCGCCACCATCGCTGTTATTGGTTTGATTGCCGGTTTTGCGTCGGTTCGTGACGCAGTTGTTTCGGAGCTCTCCGATGTTGCGGGTGCCGTACAAGACCTGAACCAATGTTACAGCTTCTTCGGTGTCGTTGGACACGCGGCCAGCACTTGTGGTAGCGAATACATCGATGCCCTCGACTTCTGCGATAGCGTCGATGACGCCGCAGGTGCCGCTGACAACTGCATCACCTTTGATGGTGGTCCAGACGACGAAGTCTAGGCAGGACCGTTTCAAAGAACAAAGCGAAAACGCTGCACGATATCTTCTTTGTGCAGCGTTTTTTCGTGCGCTGACGTCGATGGTTGCGAGGGAACGCTTGCTAATGCTGTAGGAGTGGTGACAGCACATGATCTGATTGGCAGATGCGCGGCAATCGCAATATTCGGATGTGTTCGTCGGCAAGTTCGCTGAGATTAGTGCCTACCCCGTTCAAGTTGGACGCACTTTGCCGAAACAGGACAAGTGTCTTTGAAGAACACGCATGATTGGAGTCAAGGATGACCATGTTGATGTCTAAGCTTTGGGCAGAATTCGCAAATGATGAGGAAGGCACCGTATTCGTAGAATATCTGCTCTTGCTCACTATCGTTGGTATCGGCGTGATCGCTGGACTCGCGACATTGCGTGGTGCGCTTATGAGCGAGCTTGTTGATCTCGCTAACGCGATTGCCTCAATAACGTGAGCTATCATCCTCTCCTATCTGAAGGCCTCGCCATCTAGTCAGTTGGCAGGCCATCGAGAACCTGGACATTTTGGAGGCAAGGATGCCTGGTACTTTCGGACGAAAGCGTCGCGGTGCTGCGATTTTGGAGTTGGTAATAGTTCTGCCAATTCTATTCCTCGCTCTCGCTGCGGCTGTCCAATTCGCTACGGTGCTGTCGGTTGATACGACATTGTGCCACGCATCCCTTGAAGCATCTCGGCTATCGGCGATGGGGTGCGACGAAGACCAGATTGCTGATCGAGTTGATGAGTTCCTATCGGTCCATGGTATGTCGCTGGCATCCGGGACGCGGATTGTCGTGGAAGACGATGCTGGATTGGTCAGCTCTGCAGGTGACGCATCGTTGACGAGCAGTGTGATTGGATCGCCGGTAGCTTCGGGTGCATGTCGGTCAACGCTAATCGTGGAAACGAATGCCTCGCCTATCCCAAATGTGTTGCGTGACTACTGTGTGGACTATTCCGGGCGACAATTCGAGCACGTTTCTGTCGCCTGCAAAGCAATTTGCGAATGCCCTTAGGATCGTCATGTCAGCAAGCGTTATTGATCAACCGAGAACGGAAACCCAGGAATTAGTTCCTGTCTTGGGTTCCCATTGGCAATTGTCATGGCCATGTGTCGCTGTTGTTGGTTGGTTTGCGCTGGTCTTTCTGTTGATCAACCACACGCCGTTGTCGCTCCAGAATACTTGGAAGTATGCGAACGCCGGTCATTGGATTTCTTTGCATGGCGCGATTCCCGACCAGATACCGAATGTACCACTATCAAGTGGTATGGACTACTTTGCACATTCTTGGTTGTTCGATTCAACAGTTGCGATGGTTGCTAGCCGGTTTGGTCCGGAGGCCGTAAGCGCGAGCATCGCAGTGCTTACGTCGGTCGCACTTTGGCTGTGGAGTTGGTTGATCTACCGGATGAGTCACAGTGTTGTCTACGTGTTGTTTAGCGCTGTGATGATTAGCCTGGCGTGGTCGTCGGGCTTTGGCTTCCTGCATCCGCGTTTAGCGGGAGCTGTATTGTTGGGTTCGTTGGTTTGGTTAATCTCGCCAGCGCGCCCATTCGGTCAAGTCGACAAAGAAGACGTTGATCGAGAAGCTCGATTGGGCATCTCTCGTTGGTTGGGTGTTGGCCTCTTGTTCGCAGTTTGGGCGAATGTTGATATTTCGTTTCTTGTCGGTTGGCTGATGTTGTTAGCAATCGCATTGGGCCATCTGATCAGTGACGTGAAGCGATTAGGCTTTCGGGGTCTAAGCTCCTTCGATACTGTTCGCTGGACGTGGATGCTGCAACTAGCGGTCATCGCGACTGGTTTGACGCCGCATGGCCTGGGGCTCTGGCAGTACTTGGTGACCGCTGGTGTGAATGAACTTACGAGCGTCACGATTGCTGGCGGCGGAATGTACCTGCCGACGATTGCGGGGGCAGCATTAATGTGGTTTTTGGGCTATTCGGTTTGGCGGCTAGCCCACAGCGAGACATCACCGTCGCATTCTGAGATTCTCGTGCTGATCTTCATGGTCCTAGCAACCGCGATCAACGCGCGACTGCTGTTCTGGTTTGCTCCGCTTGCAATGTTGATTACATCACGGCATTGGTTGTCGCCGGAGATGAAATCTAAACTTACCGAAGCACCGGTCGAGGAAGAAGGCGAAGCAAAGCCGTTGCGATTCGCTGCCACACTAACGTGCCTATTGTTCATCTGGTGTGGATTTGCGCTCTCGCCAATCAGTGCTCCAGTTTTGGATGGCGAGCCTCGGTCGCATGCGACGCTGTTCGACGCTTCCGTTCCTAGCGAAGTCAGTGTTTTCTTGGCCGAAGAACTAGACACAGACATGTCACCGAGTCTTGCAAAGATCTGGGCACCGGCGGATTGGGCTGACTGGCTGCTGTGGGACGGCCCGGCGGAACTAGAAGTGTTTGCGAACTCGGATGTTGGTCGTATGCCTCAGCGAGTGCAGTTGGACTACATGCGAATCTTTCAGGGCGAAGCTGGTTGGGATGACTTGCTCGATCGATATGCCATCGGCACCCTGGTCGTCGACAAGACGCGTCAAGTCAAGCTGTCTCGCGAAGTGATGCGGAATAGTCGATGGAAGCTGATGCATGAGACGGAAACGTCACTGACGCTGCAACGCATTCGCAGGATAACGCAATCGTGAGTGACTCAAACGAACCAAGAAACGACTCAGCGAAAATGCAATCACGGCGCACTTTGCTTTTCGCGCTTTCTCAGTTGGCAATCTGGCCGGTTGGGATCTTCGCTGCAGCACAATCACGCGTTAACTACAACTCGCAGAAACGCCAGCTGCCGGCAATGCGAAACAACCCACGTTTGGTCAGGCCAAAATTCAATCAATCGGCAGTGGTTTCAGACGAACAATTGCTTGCGGTTTTGAAACGACTGCGCTTGGCGAAAACCAGCTCGGCCAAAGTAAACCACGTGGACCATGCCGTTCGCTTGTGGGGCCCTCAAGCAACTTTCGACCGAGAGTTCTTTGGCAGTGAAGAGATGATATCTCTCTTGGTGAATGATCAAGCGTTGCGTGAAAATTGGGGCGAGGACGTACGGCCGCTATTGGAAAAAACACCGGATGGATTACGAGTTCGCACGCAAGAAGGCGCCGCTACATCCAGTCACGTCGATCATACGTTGGCCACGTTGACCGAATTAGGTTTGCCGCTCTCCTACGCTGTGCAAGGTCGTTCTGCCAGCGGAACGCTCGCCGACATGCTGACTCGTGCATTGCGGTCGTTTTCGCTGAATCAAAAGGAATACGAGTGGACGGCGATGACTTGGGCGCTCTACGCTCGAACGGCGAGGCCCTGGGTCAGTCGAGAAGGGCAGTTCATCACGTTTGACAGTTTGGCTCGTCGTATTATGCGTGAGCCGCTCGGTCACGGTGTTTGCTATGGAGGGCATCGACTCTTCACATTGGCTATTCTGTCGCGGATTGACCTTGAGGATCTGCGCCTGTTTTCTAGTGAAGTTCGAGAGGAAGTGGAATCGCACTTTCGAAGAGCAACGCGTCAGCTCGTGGCAACACAGGATGCGGAAGGATATTGGGATCAACGTTGGCCTGGCTACTCTATTCCTAGTTCGAAGCCGTTGTGGACGCAGGGTGCTCGTCTCGTCGCGACTGGACACGCGTTAGAGTGGTGGGCAATGTTGCCAACCAAAGAACTCCTGCCACCGCGGGAAACGTTGGTGCGAGCTAGTCAGTGGTTGGTCCGCGAAGTCGAAGCCATGGAAGACGAAACGGTTGCGAAAAACTACACGTTTCTTACGCACGCTGGTCGGGCCCTTTCGCTTTGGCGTGGTGAGTTACCATTCGATTCGTGGAAACGGCTTACGAAGGAAGGCACTCGTCAGGCAGTCGCACGACGTTTGTGGCGAGAGGAGCATGGAGTCGCTCTTTCAATTGAGCTGATCATGCTGGCAACGATTACGGTGATCGGATTGCTTGCGGGTTTGTCGGCCTACCGAGACGCCGCAGTTCAGGAGCTAGGTGACGCTGCCGCGGGCGTCGCGAGTTTGAATCAAACGTTCGATTACGAAGGAGTGCGACAGAGTGGTTCGTTCGGCACGGGAGTTTCGGAGATTCGGTACGAAGCGAACGTGCAAGGTAGTCAATTCGTCGACAACGCAGACTTCTGCGAAGCCGTGTTAGATGCGACTGGCGTTGCGCCGGTCTGTGTCACGTTCGACGCCAGCACCGTGGAGGACGAGCAATGAACGTTCGTTTCCGAGAGATCGGTCTGCGGTTGTGGCGAGATGAGAGCGCAGCGCTATTTACGATGGAGTTGATCCTAATTGCCACGATCTGTGCGATCGGCGTTGCGGTAGGGCTGTCATCCTTCCGTGACGCATTGACGCAAGAGTTCGGCGACGTGTCAGCGGGCTTGGCCAGCATCGATCACGGTTACGAATACAACGATCTTGAAAAGTCTGAGGCTATCGAAAATATGCGATTTGCCTTTTTCATTTCTGGTTCGACTTACACAGATTTGCCCAACTTCTGCGAGCCGGCAAATCTTGATCCGATCAACGCACCGCCGATGTGCATGGAGTTTTCTGACGCATTAGTCATTGACGAAGGCGAGGCCGTCCGGTGAGGTCCAATTTCTTCAATCGCCGTTACGAGAACTTGCGTTCGAAGGTCCGGGAATTCGCGACGAGCGAAGACGGAAACGTGATGTGGATCGGTTTGATCATGCTCACAACGATCACGGCGCTGGGTGCAATTGTGGGTCTTTCCACGTATCGGGATCACGTCGTGCAGCAGTTCGGCGACGTGGCCGTTGCTTTGAGAAACCTGCGACAAACGTACAAATATGAAGTGAGTATCGATGCGAATGGGAACGGAATCTTCAATGACCGAGAGGACTGCCTTTTGGAAGGTTCGTTTTCAGATGTCGTTGACTTGGTCGACGACGACGGCGCGGCTCCCGCTTGCATGAACTTAGCCATCGCCCCCACGGACGAAAGATAAGAATGGAATTTGAGATCAATACAACATTGGTACTACAAGTTATCTGCGTCGCTGTATTCACTGCGGTTGCGATGGCCACTGACTTGCGAAGTAGAAAGATCCCGAACTGGCTGACGGTATCGGCAGCTGTCTCGGGTTTGCTATTTCATATTTGCGTGATGCGACTGCCAGGTCTTTGGTTCTCGTTGGGCGGTTTCGCCGTCGGCTTTGGCATCTTGTTCGTTCTGTGGATCATTGGAGGTGGCGGTGCCGGCGATGTGAAGCTGATGGGCGCCGTCGGTGCTTGGCTTGGGCCTAAATACACATTTGCTGTTTTCTTGCTGAGTGTCTTCTTTTCCTTGCTCTGCATGTTGGCCGTGATCGGATACGGCCTGGTAAGCAATAAGAAGAAAACATCCGCGACGAATTTGATGAAGAAAAAAATCCCTTACGCCGTTCCCTGTGGTTTGTCGGCATGGGCAGTATTGCTCGTTCAGTTGTTTGCGGAACGATCGTAGCGAAACGCAAACAGTTACCCAACGAACAAGGAGTCAGTCATGCAACGAATTAGCGCCGGAACGGTTTTCTTGGTATTTATGGCCGTTTTATTTGGTCTGCTGGGTGTCTACGCTGTCCGGAAAGTTATGCAGCCCCGTGCAATCGCAGAGCAAACGCCACAACGTGCAGTGGTGCCTATGGCGAGCCGAGATCTTAAGCCGGGACGCGTGATTTCGCTAAGTGATGTTGCGCTTGTTCGATTGTCTCGCGAGCAAATGTTCAAGCGGGACATCCCCAAAATGTATATGGCAGATCCGCAGCAGATCATCGGTCAGACTGTCCTGACAGAAATTGGGCGAGGCCAGACATTCGATACGCGGAAATTCTTTCCACAAGGCTATCGCCCAAATGTGGCAGATCAACTTGAGCCTGGTGAACGAGCGGTAACGATCAAGGTCTCCAATGAAGACGGTCTAGGTGGCTATGCGACTGCTGGACAACTGGTCGACATTATTTTTCGCTTTGGCGATTTGTCCGATGGTTCGGGAGCTGGCAGAGTGAGTACGTCCGGAATGGGGCAAGTGTGGCGACCCAATTATGGATACCACGCAATTCCGAACGGCAATGGTCGAGGGTTCGACTATACGTACGAAGACCGCGTGCGGACGCGAAACGGAGACGTTGGCGGAGAAGACTTGTCTCCTTTCGAAAAGACCACGGTGACTCTGATGCAGAGTATTAAGATTTTGGCTTTAGAAGACAATAGTGTTCCTAAAGACGCTCAGGAGGTTCCTAAAGAAGAGCCTTTGCGTGTCACCGTTGCTGTCTCACCCGATCAAGCCGAGACATTGCAGTTGGTCCAGGGCTACGGTTCGCTGGTTCTTTCACTTCGACATCCTGACGATACAGAAATCGTAGAGCCGGTGACGGCAAAGTCGCTTGAAGATCTACTCGGGATTACACCGCAGCGACCAACGATTCGCCAGCAGTTTGAGGAAACCGAAGTATTCATGCGTGGCAGTAAGTCGGTCCGCCGTTTTGATAGCCGTCACCCGCTTGCGGTCCGCGAAGTAGGATTTGGCGACGCAGGGACTGACAAGGCTGGCGGCAGCGAAAAGGTCGAGACCAAGCCGACGGCGATTTATGGTGAAGACATTTTCGAATTGGAAACGGCGTTGCCGTAATAAAGCAGAATTTACACACGAAAACCAAGGATGGTGAACGTGATTCAGGCAAAAAAACAACTTAGCTCCGAAGCAATACCGCCCGTTGATGAGCCATCAGCGGCGGTTGCCTACCAGTCGATGAAGGAACGAGTGCATCAACGCCTTGTCTCCTCGCTTGATTTGGCCTCCATCGAACGCGTGGATGACCCAGCGGTGCGTGAAGAAGTCGAGCGTTTAAGTCGGCAGATAATCAAGGAATCTGGCAATCTGACGCCAGGCACGTGCGCACAACTCTACAAAGACTTGCAAGACGAGTTGTTTCGGCTCGGTCCGCTGGAAAAATTTCTTTCCGATCCTGCGGTGAGTGATATTCTCGTCAACGGGCCGAACGAGGTTTACATCGAACGCAATGGTAAGCTGACGAAGACTCGAACGGTCTTCGCGGATGAAAAACATCTCGTTCGTATCATCCAGCGGGTTGTCGGTTCGGTCGGCCGGCGCATTGATCGATCTTGCCCGTTAGTTGACGCGCGATTGCCAGACGGTTCACGTGTGAATGCGGTGCTTCCTCCGTTGTCTTTGGACGGTCCGAAGCTTTCCATTCGAAGATTCGTTCCCTCGCATTTCAATTTGGATGTGCTGTGTGCCTGTGGTTCAATGACTCGCAACATGAGCAGCTTCTTGCAAGCCGCCGTCGAGGCACGTATCAGTATTCTATTTTCCGGAGGAACAGGGGCAGGAAAGACAACGCTGCTGAGTGCTTTGGCAGGTGCGATTCCGCACTCTGAGCGGCTCGTGACGATCGAGGATTCGGCGGAGCTTGTTCTGCAACATCCACACGTCGTTCGCATGGAAACTCGGCCATCGAATCAAGAAGGTAGCGGAGAGTACACAGTCCGAGACCTCGTGCGGAACAGTCTTCGGATGAGACCGGATCGAATTATCGTTGGCGAGGTTCGCGGGGCCGAAGCTATCGACATGATCCAGGCGATGAATACCGGCCACGAAGGAAGTATGACAACGGTTCACGCGAATGGGACGAAAGACGCGTTGGCTCGTTTGGAACTGATGATGGCCATGGCTCGGATTGACCTACCGACGGCGACGGTTCGGGAATTCATTGCGCAAGGTATTCCGTTGGTTGTCCATCTAGCAAGAATGCGTGATGGTATGCGTCGAATAACGCGTATATCTGAATACGTGAGCGACGGGAAAGGAAACATCGAAGTGCAGGATGTATTCCGATTTGTCTCTGAAGGTGTTAGCGACCAAGGGGAGGTGCTGGGACACTTCGAGTCTGCCCGGCGCCTGCCAAACTGTCTCGATAAAATCCGAGAGCAAGGCGTTGCGTTAGAAAGTTCCGTATTTACTTCTGTGAAAGGCGGGCAATGAACAACGCTTGGCTCGACATACTGAGTTTCACGCTTTTCACCGGTTTTGCTTGGTTCGTTCTTAGCCGCAAGAAAAAGGTGTCGACGAACCCGGAAGAGAAACTGCAGATTGAACTGTTTCCAACCTCGGAAGTTCCGCAAGAGATGAAATATGGTTCGTTTGAGTTGTGGTTTCGACGCCAGATCGAAATGGCTCGGTTGCCGGTGCCCAGTTCCGTCGTGCCCCTGATGATGGTCGCTATCGCGATGATCTTGCTCGTTTTGGTTTTCGTGCTCACTGAGGATGTTGTTGCTGCGGTGATCGTCGGCGTTGGGACGATGTTGGCGTGCTTTGTTGCGTTGATTGGAATCGCTGCTTGGCGGGTTCGTAAGTTTCGACAGCAGTTGCCGATGGCCTTGGATATTATGGTCGGCGCAGTCAAGTCGGGCGATAGTCTGGCTCAATCGTTTCGGTTACTGTCCACCACGATGCAAGAACCCGCGAAAACTGAATTTACGAGATGTCGAAATCAGCTCGATATGGGATTGTCTCTGCGTGAAACAACACAATCACTAGCAAGTCGGATCGGTACTGTCGATGCGAAGATGTTTGCAAAGATGCTGTCCGTCCACCGCGATACGGGTGGTCATCTGACAACTACCCTTCAGCGTTTGGCAAGAGTGATTCGCAGTCGTTTCGAATACGAACGCCATTTGCAATCGACGACGGGGATGGGGCGCATGTCCGTAATCGTCGTGGTGAGTTTGGCTTGGATTATCTTCGGCTACGTTGCAGTGATGAAGCCTGACTACGGTCGAGTTCTGTGGGAGGATCCCACGGGACACAAAATGTTGCTGACGGCGTTTGTGCTGGAGGTGATTGGCGTTGTTTGGGCCATGAGCTTGATGAGATCGAAGTACTGATGGCTTGCCGTTACGTATCGAAAGGAATCGAATGTACCTCGCACTGCTAGCCATTTCCGTTTTAGGTCTTGTTTGGACCGTGAGATCTCTCGTTCGAGCACCTAAGCCGACGGTGTTGCCGCGGCCTGTTTTTGGTTCGTTGACGAACCCGATGTCTCGGATGTTGGCCACTTCGAAACGTGGGCGACGCGATTTGGCGAAAGACCTACGTCGTGCTGGGGCTGTTCATTCAATTGCGATAGATAACTATCTTGCAACGCGAAACGCGGTTCTCGTTGCATGGTTGTTCTTTACGGTTGGATTGTTGGCATTCGGATTGGTCGAGTTCGGATCGTGGTGGCTGTGGCCATCGATCGTTGGTTGCATCGTCATTGTTGGTTTGCCACGCGTGTATGTCAGCATCAGATCGAGCGAACGCGCCAAAACTATCGGGCAGGAACTGCCGGATACGTTGGACTTTCTAGCGATGATGATGAGCGGCGGGATGACAATGCAGCAGTCATTGAATCAAGTGGTAAGCGAATTTGACGATACGCATCCAGAACTATCGTCGGAGTTGAAGTTGCTCGCTCGGCAATCAGAGACGGGAACGCTTGACCAGGCGCTGCAATCTTTTGCTGAACGCCTCGACTTGCCTGAGATAACAGCATTGAGTGCGATGTTGCGTGGAGGCAACCGAGTTGGTAATTCTCTTGTCGATTCCTTGCGGAATTTTGCTGATGGTCTGCGTACAACACGTGATGAGACAGCGCGAGAGCGAGGCAACAAGGCGGCTATCAAGTTGCTCATGCCGGTGGTGTTTTGCCTAGCGCCGCCGATCTACATCATGCTGCTCGGGCCGGCGTTTCTGGAGCTAAAGGGCTTTGTGGAGAAAGAGAATCGCCCTGGCGGCGCGCTGGCACCGACTGTGCAGAACCGGCAAGCGGACGGTCGACCTCGTGTGCTGCAGGCAGAGAACGGCACCGCAAGTATTCGCCGTTAGGGACGCCAGCGAGAGAAGAGTCATTCGACCTCCGCGTCTTCGTCATCGTCCTGCACTTCTTCTTCTTCTTCTTCTTCTTCGTCGTCGTCTTCAGCCTCGAGCTCTGCCATCTGTGTGCCGCTTAATTGTTCCGGCTGAATCAACGGGATCACTGGCATCGCGAACGGTGGTTTCGGAATTCGCACGACGAGGTCGCACAAGTCAATGTCCACGTTCGTCTCTTCGCGAACGTATTCGCCTTCAACGACTTCGCCTGCAATGCCGGTACCACCGTTATCCGTTCCGTCTTCAAATAGGCTGTAGAGCAGAAAGCCGTCTGGTTTTGTTTGGTAAGCGAACGGGGAGTCGGTATAGAGATCCACCGGCGTCTTCGCAGCGAAGTCGGGTACTAAATCAGCCAGCGTCTCTGGGTATTTGCCGTTCTTTTTGTGATAGCGGGCCAAAGCCAAACTGGCCTGAATTAGATCTTCATAGGCCAACGCGCGATCTTCGGCTGCGATACTGGCTTGTAACGCTGGCAGCATGAGCATCATCATCGTATCGGCAACGATCTGGCTACGCGCGTTCATGCTAATGATGCCCTGTGCCATGCGGCTAGGGTTGTTCTGCGGCGTGAGCCGTTGGATGTCGTTGTCGAGTTCTTCGAGCTTCACCAGGCGTTGGGCATACGGCAATTGGGCGATGGTTGCGTGCCGATCGTACCAGCCGTTGATTTCTTTGAGAACGATGTTCCAGTCAACACGTATGGAACTAGCGACCTGAAACGCGCTCATGTCCGCCACTCCCAGCTCATCCGCTGATAGCGTGCCGTTAGCGATGCGAATCGCGACATCGAGTGCTGCAAACCGTTCGCCTTCCTGAAAGAACTGATCCATCTTGCGGCGTGGAGCGAGTGCTTCGAGGTCTTTGTGAATCTGAGCCAAAAGCTCTTCAGAGATGTCCTCGTCATGAATTAACTGGTGAACGTTGGACACAGCCATGGATTCGATAGCGATCGATACCAAGTTATGGACGAGCGAGAATCCCTTATTTGTATGACGC
Source organism: uncultured Pirellulaceae bacterium (assembly GCA_964397295.1). Classification (GTDB taxonomy): domain Bacteria; phylum Planctomycetota; class Planctomycetia; order Pirellulales; family Pirellulaceae; genus CAYNJG01. Next base: position 1,130 of record CAYNJG010000196.1, on the reverse strand, counting down.
GCTATTCGATAGCAAGCGAGCAAGTCGTTCCAGCATTCAGCATGACGATCATTGCTCAGGTGCCACATCGATCGTACACACAGAGCACGCGTGGCCTGTCGCATCGCTTGAACGTCGGGCAGCAACCAAGAGATCATGCACTGGCTCTCCACCGTTTCGCCGTCTGGCTGCGGGAAATAGTACTTGGGCCTTGCTGCACCTTCGACTAACCAATCGATTGGTAATTCGTTTTGCTTTGCCCACTTGTCCATGGTTGGCAGTTCGCCGGGATCCCACGTTGCGTGCATCGCATCCTCAACGATTCCCCATAAGAAATCTTCGTCGAGTGCATCTTCGTCGGCGTTGGGAACTTCTCGCAAGATCCATGCCTTTATTGCCGGTGACGTTTCGTATGGTGAGACTAAGATGGTTGTCGGATCGGGACGCGGCATCTGTAGGGCTTCGAGCACATATGGCTCCTGATCCGGGTTCAGTTCCATTGGCCACAGTGCTCGAAGAAGTGGGATTGCCGCATTGTTCTCCGGCGTAACACCATCTAATGCTTTGTTGACGATGAAACCAGAATAGTTAGGCATTCCGTTGTCGCGCAACGGTTCGGAAATAACCGTTGTTGATGGGCCGATCTCTATTTCTGGGCCTGGTCCAAAGGCTTGAAGGAAGAGCATGCCGAACAGCAATAGCGGAGCGAGTAGAAACCACCACCAACTGAGCCTGGGTTTCTTTTTGATTTCGACCGTCATGCAGTGGTTGCCTTTAATGCAAGAGATGTGCGTGCAGAATCATCTTACCGAACGACTTGCCGCTGCAACAAACGCAATTCCTTGTTCATGAAGCCGTACGGGCGCAAGCCGTCCTGCGAAACGCTGTTAGCTTCCGTCCAATTTGTTTGGCATGGACCAACGCAAACCGTCGCCAAGCTGGAGTCAGCGCAATAGGACCTGATGATGCCGAAAGGCTAAGCGAGATCGCGATCTTCAAACAAGAACAGGGCAAGCAACATCGCTACGCCGCTATACAAGCAGCAATACAAGAACGCAGTCCCCAGATAAACGAGAGGGACCTCGCGCCCGGCCGCTACCGCGGCTTGGATGTTGAAGGCTTCGAGCATCGGTAACACCGCGGATATAAAC
>CAYNJG010000195.1:0-14155 GCA_964397295.1 uncultured Pirellulaceae bacterium | reverse complement strand
AAACTCATCGATTGGTCCAATTCAGAGTAACTAGATGCCCAGTTCTGCCTTCATGTTGATCTTGTAGGCTTCGACTCCCGGTTGGCCGTACGGATTGATTTCCATCAGACGACCTTCAACGACGGTTGCGGTCATGAGCATTTGAAAAAGCTGGCCGAGATGGTATTCATCGATCTTCGGTAGACAAATATCGGCGGTCGGACGATTGTCGTCCGCGTAGGCCTTGTTCGTGCCCTTGATTGCGGCGGTCATGATGTCCGGCAGGGTGCGGTCGGCGAGCCGGTTGAGTTCGTCTTGATCCCATGGCTGGGAACCGACGGGCAGCGCATCGCGGTGCCAGGTTTCAGTCGTGACGTTAACGATGAACTTGTCGCGGGCGCCTTCCTGATGTTGTTGTGCTCGGGAATGTAGATCGCGTGTGTTGACGACAGTCAGTGGCGTCGCACCTAGCCCATGCTTGCCGAGGCTTTCGGCCATTAGCTGGTCGTACCACAATCCAACCGATTCGAGGCTCTTTGCCCATACAGACATCAGTCGGAGATTGCATTCGCGTTGTCGATACATCAAGTAATTTGATGCGACGAATTGCTGGACCACGTTTGAGGTGTATTTTGCTGTACGAAAGTGTTCGTTCATTGCTGCGGCACCTTCGAGGAGACGCACGACATCGATGCCGAGGATGGCCGCGGGAACGAGACCGACAGGCGACAGGATGGAGAAACGTCCGCCTACGCCATCGGGCACGGCGAACTTTTCTTTGCAGCCGATGGCTTCGGAAAGTTCGAACAGTTTTCCTGACTTGCCCGTGACTGGTACGACGAACTCGCCCAGTCGATCTTCGCCACATTGTTCGGTGAGATTGCGCAAGAACTGTCGAAACGCTACGGCGGTTTCCATCGTGCCACCGCTCTTGCTGATCACAACGATCGCCCAATCTTCGCCGGCAGAGTTGACTAAATCGAGCAATCCTTGCGTTGCATCATTGTCGACGTTGTTGCCCTCGAAATACATGCGCGGCCGCGAACCACGGTCGGCGCGTGAGAGTTCATTGTGGTAAGGGTGGCAGCAGGCTTCCATCAATGCCCGAGCGCCCATGTACGAGCCACCGATGCCGAGGACCACGACGCGATCGACGGACTCGCGGATTCGCTTTGCCGTTTTCAGAATCTGTCCGAGTTCACTGCTGTCTCGATCTTTCGCGTATTCACTCAGCAACCGTTGTGGCATTTCGAAGAACGCCGAGTCGAGAGGTTGCTTTGCGTCTGGGATTTCGCCAGACGCGTATTGATCGATATCGGGGCCAAGGACTTCTGCGGATGCCGCGAGCACTTCCTTTTCAAAGGCCTGTAGATCGGCACTTGATAGCCCGTGGTCACCAACGAAGGAACCTGATAAATCGTACTTCAGCAAACTCATGTGTTTAACTTCCAATCTCGACGATTGATGGGTCGTAATCTTCTGGTGGTTCGAATCCGAGGCAAGTTGCCACAGTGGCAGCAAGTGAACTGATACCTAGATCGCTGTGGTCGCTGAGGGCAAGTTTGCCTTCGCCCGATGGATCGTAGATGTAACACGGTACTGGGTTCAGCGTGTGGCTTGTTTTTAGTCGTGGTTCTCCGCTGCCGTCGAACTTTGGCTCGCCTTTTTTGTCGAGTTCGTACATCTCGTCGGCGTTTCCATGGTCGGCGGTGACGATCAAAATGCCGCCCGCATCGCGGATGGCGTCGATGAGGCGACCGACGCACATGTCGACTGTTTCGACAGAAATCTCAACGGCCAGTAAGTCGCCGGTGTGACCGACCATGTCACCGTTGGGATAGTTGATACGAATGAAGTTGTGTTTGTTGTTGTTGATGGAATCCAGCACGATGTCCGTGATCTCGGCGCCCTTCATCCAAGGGCGTTGTTCGAACGGTACGAGGTCGGATGTGATCTCGACGTACTCTTCTAAGTCGTCTGAGAACTTGTCGCTGCGATTCCCGTTGAAGAAGTACGTGACGTGCCCGTACTTCTGCGTTTCGCTAATGGCGAGTGTCGAAATTCCGCTGGCGGCCAAGTATTCGCCCAACGGCTCATCAATGGATGGGGGTGAAACCAGATATGTTTTCGGGATCTGCTGGTCAGCATCATATTGCATGATGCCTGCGAATTTGACGTCGGGAATTGGACCGCGATCGAATTCGGTAAGATCGGGCTCATCGAAGGCTCGCGAAATTTCGATCGCTCGATCACCGCGAAAGTTGAACAGAATGACGCTATCGCCATCGATGATGGGGCCAATAGGTTTGCCATCTTCGACGATTACGAATTCCGTCAGGTCCTGGTCAATCACGCCGGGGTTTTCTGCGCGGAGTGTATCGATCGCTTCTTGAGGTGTGGTGAACTCGCGACCTTCGCCTTTGACATGCGTTTTCCAACCACGTTCGATCATAGGCCATTCCGCGTTGTAGCGGTCCATGGTGATGTACAGCCGACCGCCTCCGGATGCAACGCGATAGTCGAATCCTTCCTTCGTGTTGACTTGGCCCAGCATAGCTTCGAGTGTCGCCATGTATTCATGAGCCGATGTGGGTGGCACGTCGCGACCGTCGAGCAGCGTGTGGATGCGGACTTTTTTGACGCCTTCTTCTTGAGCTCGCGCGATCATCGCCAGCAGAATGTCGATGTGCGAATGCACGTTGCCATCGGAGAGCAGTCCGATGAAATGCAGTGAGCCATCGTCTTGTACGTTGGTAACTAAATCACGCCAAACGTCGCCTTCAAACATAGCACCGGATTTTACGGCGTTTTTCACAAGCAGCGCACCTTGGTCGAAGACGCGCCCAGCGCCAATGGCGTTGTGACCGACTTCGCTATTGCCCATGTCATCGTCGCTGGGCATGCCCACCGCGAGACCGTGCGCCTTGAGTTGTGTCGTAATCGCGTTTTCTTGCAACCATTCGAGATTCGGTTTCGAGGCATGGGTAACCATGTCGCCAGCATCGCCGTTGCCGATACCGACTCCGTCCATAATCACGAGAACGACGGGCCCTTTGGGGCCATTAAAAGTTGGGCGTTTTTTAAGAGGCTGCATTTTCAAGTTGTTGCGAGGTTTCGTTATTTGTGAAATCGACCAAGGCTGGGTCCGTACCGATCGTGCCGGTTGTGTCTCGGTCATTGGCAAGCGATGCGAGATGATCTTTCGCACGTTGGAGCTTTTCGTGTACATCCAGCCGTCCTAGCTCGCCTTCGTACAACGGTTTTTTCGTGAAGCGATCTAGGTACTCCACGTGTCGTTGCCAAAGCGATCGACGTACGTGTTTGGCGGCATCGAGTCGTTTTTGGTACCAATCGCTCTCGATGATTTTTTCGCGGTCAAACAGATCGCGAATTTCCGGTGACTCGGAAGTCATTCCTTCGAATTCACCGTAGGCCATGATGTGTAGCACGGCTTTCAGCGGCGGGCACGCATACTCAGCACTACCGTCCTCGAAGTAATTGAGCGCTACACGTTTTTGCGTCTCGACGATGTTGTTGATGCCATCGATGTAGTCTTCCATCGATTGTAATTCCGGTCGCAGCATATCATCGGTGAAGACTTTGTCTGCCGAACTAAAGACACGTCCAAAGAACGTCGCAACGAAGCGGTCGGTGATGCGGTAACCCAATCGCGAGGCAAGTACTTTTGTTCCGACGAATTCGAAGTCGTCGATCTTTTCCAGGTAACCTTTGCTGATCAGATAGCCAGGATCTCTCTCGCGGATGAACATGCGTGACCAAACTTCCGGGATCAGCAACGAGATGTCATGCGAGACTTTGTACTTGTGCCCAATGTATCCTGCTGCTGACGAAAAGCCGTGGTCGTTCGTCATTGCAAAGCTGACGAGTGCAGCATTGAGATCGTGGACGGGCAACAACGCGTTGAACGGTCCCTTGGTAAGTGCGCCTTCGCTACCTGCGCCCGTGGTCGACGGACTTTTTCCGGTCAGGCTCGCGACGAAGTCCATAAACAGTTCGGGCAGTTCCTGGTAGTGAATCGGGTTGTAAACAGCGAGAGCACGGATTCCTGCCGGTGCGTCAGCTCGGTTGTTACGGCGTCCGGCCAAGACTGAGTTTACTGGCATCGGCACATGGTTTTCGAGTGGAATTCGACGATACAAACGCGAACCAAGGTTCGCCAAATACACACCACGTGGGTCTTCGAGGTCAGGCCGATTTTGGAGATACCGAGGATTCTTTGTCGGTTTTCCGTCAATGACACGCGGCTGATGGGAACTGATAACGTAAGCAGGAGACTTTGCTTCGTTGAAGTTCGTAAGCCGATCACGCATCGGTTCGGTGAAGTCTTCGAAGCGAATCGTATCACGGACCATGGCGTCGACGGTTTCTCGGTCGAGCGGTTCGTAATTCGAGAAGAACATCCCGCCCCGGCTAAAGTCTTCTTCCGTTTTTCGGTCGTAACCGCGAATGATGGCGTCGTCTGGTCGTTGGAAGAGACGGTATTCGCAATTCTTGACGTACTTAACGCTTGGCTTGTCGATTCTTGGATGCAGGTTCTTCAGCTCTCCTGACGGAATGACGGTACTGACAGAGATGTCGTCTTCCGTTTGAACTTTCGCAGCGGGTGCGAAATCGTTTCGAAGCGAAAACGTTCGCCAGGTTCCATCTTCTGCGAAACCAACGCGAAGGTATTGTGCAACCAATCGATTGCGGCAGTAAATCAGTGTGTTGCCGGGCTGGCCATTGATCCAATCGACGGTGAAGCGTGCGCGCCAGCCTTCTTCCCAGTCGGTTGTGAAGTAACGTTTAATCAGCAGCACAAGATTGCGGACGCTGCCGGGAATCGTTTCTAGCCACGAATTGTATTCGTCACGGTAATCTGGGTTTGGCGTCAGCATGTGAACGACGGAGCCGAACGAGCGATCTGGGCTGAGGATCGGGCGACTTGGCTTATTGGGATCGTACGGCGTTTGGTAGCGGTCACCGAAGTCGCGCCGGATAATACTCCATGCTTCGTTTAGCTCCTTGTTCAAATCGCCGATGAACATGGGCCCGCCGATCATCGCGTCTTGCAACGACTTCGAGATTTCTGATTTGCCACCACCAGAAACCGTACAAGGCTTGTGGCAGAACGTGCCCTCGGCATTCGTGCCAATCAGCCGCCAACGCTCATCCGCTGATAGTTTCACCATTTCGACTTTGTAGCCGGATGGCAGGACATACGTAACGCCGGGTTGTAGCCCGATGGTTTGTGCACCGTCACCGTGAGGCCACGAGAGCGTTTGCTTATCAAGGTGAATCTTTACTGTTTCCGGAACGTAGTAGATGTCTTCGAAACGTTTGTCTACACCGTAGCCTTTCGCATCGAGCCACATCATCGAACCGTAGTTCTCGACGACCTCGCCAAAAGAATGGTCAACATCACGTTGGAACTTGCTGAGCGAGAACTCTTGTCCCAAGTCAAATGATGGATAGGCAATGGCTCCGCCAGCGTGTTCTTCTTCGCAGTCGCCGAACAAGTTACACGCGTAGCTGATTTGCGTTTTGACCTCTTTTTTGCAGTAACCGAAGTAGCTGTCGGCGATAAGTGTTACTACTACTCCACGTTTGTCTCGTAGCGTGAGTTTGAAAGGAGAACCGTCGTTGTAGAGTTCGTCCTCGGATTCCCAGCACATGCCGTCGCGGATTTGTCGTTCGGTAGCTTCGCTTTTTGGCGGTAGTCCAACGTCTTTCTTTTTGAGGCTAATCAAGTGGGGTGCGAGAATAACGCAGCCTGTATGGCCGGACCAATGTTCTATATCGAGTCTCGCGTCATTGTCCGGCAGGTACGGATCCCCAGCGTTGCCAAAGATGCTTTCGACGAAATCTAGATTGCTAACGAGATTGCCTGGCGCGAAGAAACGGACTTCCATCGATTTTTCGGAAGAGTAACCAGGAACTTCCGGGGAGATAACGGGCCGCAGTAAAAGTGAAACGAACGAATGAGCCGGCTCTTGTGTGTTCGCGGTGAACGGCAGAGTCATCACATCGCGCGGCGGACTTAGCGCCTGCTTCAACAATCGCGCGAACGTAAGTTTTGGCACTTCTTTTTTGTCGAAGGGTACGGGCAGACCTCCCTCCGTGACATGGAAGACGCCGGACGTCGTGCGGCGATCGTTCAATGGGTTGTGGCAAACACCTTGGTCGACTCGGTACGACGAAAGAATTGACGACTCGAACTTGTCATCGTCGGCTGGCAGCGAAAGCATGCGTCCAATGCCGTGTCGCTCGAGAACGATCGCGTCGCCAGGAACCAACGTGTCTTCTCCGAATTCTTCGTCAGCAATATTACCTAGGTAGCTGCGGAGAAAATCGGAGATTGCTGTGTCGGCAGGACAGAGATACTCGGAAAGCAGCCGTGATTGTTCTTGGAATTTTGCAAGCAGCGACCGGCCCAACGTGAGGAAGGGAAAGTCTTTTTCTGTGTCGACGACGGAAAAACCTTTCGCCGCCAATTTAAGATTCACAAACTCGCGAAGTCTTGCTTCTTCCTCTGTCGAAGCCATTACGGCTCGCCCATTATCGAAGCCAATTGCGTCTCTCATATGATCTTTTGTCCGTTCGAGCCGCTACGAAAACTCCGCCAAACGGACGGCTAAGTGCCGTCTGTTCGTAGCGTTTTTGATGGATTGTTGGCCTTGCGGGCCAAATAACCGTCTATATACCGCTCGAGAGTTTACCAGCGACGCGGTTTCTCGGGCAGTGGGAGCCGGTGAGGGAGAATCTTGACGTACGATTTTGCGGCGATTTAGTCGTTCAAACTCAGAGTTACCATTTTCTCCGGCCAACGAAGTGGTAACAATTGCGCTAACCTGGTGGCCGACGGAAAAATTGATTGCAACTAGTTTGCATCAAATTCGACAAACAATGGCGACCTCAATTGACAACCTTCGTATTCACTCGAGATCTTCTTTGATGAGCGATGACGTTCAGAGATTCCATTCGAACCTGCCTAAGTGGACGAAGTTCTTCGATGGTTTTCGGCTTCCACCGACCGCGAACGAAGAATCCGCTATCGCCGAATTGCAACAACGGCTGGCGAACATTCGACGCCGTTTGCGCGACGGTCCTGATGCTCCGATACGACTCGCCTTCTTCGGTCCGACGGGTGCAGGCAAGAGCAAACTTTTTGGCTCGTTGATTCGCGACAACTTTAGCGGTTCGGGTTTCAAGCGACCGTTTACACGAGAGTCCTTTTACTACGTTCACGATGAGTGGAAGTCGTTGGTGGCGGCGCTCGAGGGGGAAGTCTCTGTCCACGACTCAAGCGGGTGGAAGGATACTATTCTGATCGACACGCCGGACTTCGACAGTGTCGAGGAAAAGAACCGCGCCGAAGCTGAACGCGTCTTTTTGGAATGCGACGCGTTTTTGTTCGTAACCGATGCGCTAAAGTACGCGGATGCTTCGACCTGGGAGTACTTGGAAAAGATCTACGCATCGGGCAAGGACTTTGCCGTCATCCTTAATAAGGTCAAGTCAGACGCTGTATCCGAGAGTTTTCGTGAACGCTTCGAACGGACGCTTGGTAAATCCAAAGCGGCTGGCGATCGCGCAGACTATCCCGAAGTCATCGTGCCAGAGTTTCGTATCGACGACGCGACGCTGATCGATGCGGATCACGAGTCGATGAAGTTGTTGCAGAAAACGGCGCAGACTTTGGTCACTGGCGAGAGTCCAAGCAAAGACGTGGCTATCGGGTTGCTAACGCAAGAGTGCGAATCGTTTTGCACACACTCCGACGAACTGCGAAGCCGTGTGACGAGTCGCCGCACCCAGATCGAAGCAGCCAAGCAAGCGTTGACGAATCGCGCAGAGTCTTCCAAGCGACGTTTGGAATCGCGATTGACTGCTGGACTCGAGCCCACCGTACGCGATGAAGTCTACAACGACGTTCTTCAGCGGCTAGAGAAAATTGACCTGCTACGTTACCCGCGGCAATTGATTTCGATGCCGATTCGAGGCATTCGTTCATTATTCTCATCGTGGATGGGTGGCGAAGAAGAGAAGCCGCCCGAGGAGCCTGCGTTTGCAGATCCGATTAGTTCGGAAACTTTCCACATGCTCGAAGCTGAGTTGATTTCGTTCGCCGACCAATCCCGCAACGATATCGTGGCTCGCCCAGGACTCGAAAAGCTGATCGATCGTGATGTGTTCAAGACGTTGCGATTTGATCACGACCAGCTCAAGCAAATGTATATCGAGCATCACGAGCAATTCGCGAACTGGGTCGCCAGTAATGCGGAAGAAACCGCGTCGGAGATCACCACCGACAACAAAGCGAAGTTTGTACTGTCGCAAGTACTATTCAATACGATTCTGATCACTGGCCAAGTAGCGGTCGGTGGTTTTAATCCGCTTTACGATACTGCCGCGACGTCCGTGATAAGTCCAATGGTCGCGAAGGGTATCAGCATGGCAATCGGCAACGAGAAAGTAAAAGAGTTCGAAGAGGCAGCGCGGGCTCATCATCAGGAATCGTTGGCGAGATTGGTCGACCAAGCGAAAATGAAATTTGTCGAACACCTTGATGACTCTTGCGAAGGCTTGGACGAGTTAGAACAACACCTCAACGAGATCAGTGCGTCGCGGTCAAATATCGACAGCGTTGTACGGCAGTTTCAAGGACTCGATCGTAAGTCAGAAGCGAGCGGCGATCCGGAACCGTACAAAGAAGAAGTTCCCACACCTTCCAACTCGGAGAATGAAGAATGAATACGAGTTCTCCGACGCTCAAGAGTAAACACAATATTGACACAAAATCGTGGACCGGGCTTGGTGACTATCTACGCCGTGAAGACGCCCAGTTGCTTTCAAACGACCAACGCGTGGATTTGCTCGACCAATGGCGTGACATCACGCATCAAGAAGAGAATCTTGACGATGCAATCTTGATCGGACTCGTTGGCGGAACGGGCGTTGGTAAATCGACGTTTATCAACGCACTCGCAGGTCATCGGGTTTCGCGTAGCAGCGATCGTCGTCCTACTACGGATCGTGTCGTAGTCTATCGACACGTGAATACCGAGATGTCCGGTGAAGTACCGACAAACGATTTTGCTCAGCCTGAAGTTTTGCACGACAACAATGGCATTGAGAAAGTTGTGCTCTTCGACTTTCCCGATTTCGATTCTGCAGAAGACTCGCATACGCACATTATTCGTCGCTACCTGCCGTATTTGGATGTGCTGCTCGTTGTCGTGGACGATGTGAAATACGCTGATCGTCGTCTGTACGAACTGCTTTCGACACTGGATCACGATCCAAAGAACGTCTTTGTGATGATGAACAAGATCGATCGATTGAGCGATCGTTATGGCGATAAGACTGAAGAAGTCATTAACGAGTTGATGATCGATCTAGATGCAAAGCTGAAAACGAACAGCGGGTTGAATCTAGATGCTGACCAGAAGTTTCCGATCGCTGCACTATCCGTGTTGGAGTCACGTGAACGAAACGAAACGTCTCCAACGCTGGAGCGTTTTCGAAAAGTTGAGGGAATGCTGGAAGGTTTCCAAGAAGACAAACATCGACGAGCCGCAAAAGAGCGTAACATAGACTCGCGAAAACGTGATTTGTCCGACGCATTGGTCGACTCTGCACTTGGCAGTGAAAACGAGGCGGTGCTGACGGAAGCTCGAAAGTTGGTGCAGGGTTGGCGAGGTGCTTTGGACAAAGCGTTGCAAAGCGTTCCTGTGGAAGTGCTTGTCGAATCGGAACGACGAGGAGTTCGCGGGTCTCGACTTCGCCAAGTCGGACCTGGGTGGGGCTTGCCGTTTTCACTGTTCTTCACGCTGCTCGGCGAGATTCGACGTCGCAGTAGCAAAGCCGTCGTGCCGGCTGACTTAGGGCAACGTGTGATGGCGCACTATCGCGGTTTCTTCGACGCTGTGAAGAATGTGCGGTCGCGGTTTGAGTCAGAATTCAGTACCTCGAAGATTAATCTGAAAGCCGGCGACGATTCTGATGCAACGACTTTGGTGAAGATTTCGCCCACTGAGTTAGGTGCGAATTTGCAAGAAGTTGTGCAACAAGAACGGACGAAAGTACCTCTCTCTCGACGTTGGCTTGCACACGTTCCGGCGATTGCCACCGTGGTTCTTGCGTTCTGGGGACAGATTTATGATTTGCTGGATGGCGAGACGGGAATCTTTGGAGCGATCTTCGACACTCTAAGTCCGTCGTTCATCTTTGGCACGATCTTTGGGGTCATCTTCGCATACGCGGTGACGTCGTTTGTGATTTGGCTTCGCGAGGTGCAAAAACTCGACCACAGTGTCACCAAAGCAGAGCACGCAACGCGAGAAATCGTACGAAAGAGCGGCCAAGATGCAGTGGATCAGCTAGATGCCAATGTGAATGCCCTCTACGACGAGTTCGAACAATTGAACAAGTTGGTCGCTCGTTAGTTTTCTTTTTCTGAAATTCGATAGTGGATCTTGCAAGAGATTCCCAGTTGCCGCAATTCTGGGTCTCTCGACGAATCGACGCATCAGCTATTCGAAAAATCTATTCGGTTTCGAACCTGCTAGTAGGCAGTCGCGTACGGCTTGCTTATAGTCTGCTCGCGTCTTTTCTACGAAGACGTTAGCTCTTCTCCAAGATTGGCCACGCAGGGGTGCGAGATGTCTTTGAAACGGAAAGTTGCGAAGCGAAAAAAGAAATCCAAACTAACTGCTTTGCGCGTTGAGCAGCTTGAGCAAAGAGAAATGTTGACCGTTTCGATGAGTGCCCATGATCAGTTGGTGCTGGAACTGATTAACCGTGCCCGAGCGAATCCGCTCGCAGAAGTTTTACGCAACCCTCAGGTCGGCAATCTCAATCAAGGAATCTCGGGCGGTTCGATTTCGAGCGGTGCAAAGCAGCCGCTTGCTCCCGTTCAGTCTTTGACGAACGCTGCCACGTTACACTCGATAGAAATGCTGAATTTCAACTACTTCAGTCATACGGGACGGAATGGTTCGACGCCAACGAATCGAGCTCAGGCGCAAGGTTATCCACGTGGTGTTGGTGAGAATATCGCGTGGTCAGGCTCGACGGCGTCGATTAACAATACGACCGTCACGAATCAGTTACACGAGAACCTGTTTGCAAGTCCCGGTCATCGGCTGAATCTGATGAACGCCAACTATGCCGAGGTTGGCGTTGGCGTGCGGTTCGGTGTCTTTACTTCCGATCGAAACTACAACGCGGGGATGGTTTCCGAGGAGTTCGGTAACCGGCAAGGTAACCCTTACCTGACGGGCGTTGTTTACGAAGACGGCCAAACGATCAACGACAATTTTTACTCCGTCGGCGAAGGGCGGGGAAGTGTGCAAATCCGCGCCGTAAATCGGTCGACTGGCGTGATCTACACGACAACCTCTGGGCCAAGTGGTGGCTACAGTGTGATTGTGCCGAGCGGGAATTACTCGATCACCGCCGTTGGCCAAAACATGTCGTTCGACGTTTCGGTTGGAACGCAGAATACGAAAGTTGACTTTGATACGTCGCAGGCCGGTCCGCCAACGCCTAGCAATGTTCCGGGCGACGATCTCTTAGCCTTGAATTCGGCAAATGAGATTTGGGTTGGTCGTTCATTGGGCTCTGACCTCGACACCAAGATGTTCGGCGCGTGGCCGCGAAGTTTCACATTCACGGACTACGGTGTTGGTGACTTGAATGGCGATGGCCGCGATGACCTCGTTGCGAGGCAATCCGACGGACGACTTCACGTAGCGCTCGCAACTGGAACAAGCTTCAACACAGCTCGCTGGAGTGCGTATCCGAACAGTGTGGCATGGTCAGATTTCCACGTCGCGGACTTCACGGGAGATGGACGAGCCGACGTGTTGGCGCGAGCGGAATCAAACGGCGATTGGTGGCTTGGACGATCGACTGGCAGTACGTTCGTCATGTCGAACTGGGGACGATTCAACGCGGCAGTATCGTGGGATGTTCACTTCGGTGACTTCAACGGTGACGGTCGTGAAGACGTGGCCGGTCGAGCTGCAACGAACGGTTCTTGGTGGGTTGGGATTTCGAGCGGAAGTCAATTTCAAATCTCGCAGTGGTCGCGGTGGCATACTTCCGTAGACTGGCACGAATTCCAAGTCGGTGATTTCGATGGCGATGGCCGAGACGACATTGCAGGGCGAGCTTACAACCGAGATTGGTGGATTGGACGTTCCACTGGCAACGGATTCGCCGCAAGTTACTGGGGTTCTTGGACGCAAAGTGTCAATTGGCAAGATGTCCAAGTCGGCGACTTCAATGGTGACGGTCGGGATGACATTGCTGGTCGAGGCAATGGTCAGTGGTGGATTGCGATTTCCAACGGGTCGAGTCGCACGTTTACGAATCAGTTCTGGGGGTTTTGGCCAACGACCACTTCATGGTCGGACGTGCAGATCTTCGACAGCAACAACGATGGCCGTGACGACATCATCGGCCGGGCTGGAAACGGAGAATGGTGGAACTACCAATCAAACGGTTCTCGATTCGTCGGTATTCTTGCCGCGAGATGGTCGCCAGGTGTGACTTGGCAGTACGTGGCAAGTGGCAGATTTGCCTGACCTAGGTTCTAGCCACGGATGTCATGTCGTTGTTGTAGTGTGGAATCCAGGTTCATCCGTGGCTGGAAAGAGTTTCCTAGCGATCTACGTTTTCCCAAATATCGCGACGTAGTGAATTGGGTGTTGCCCAGTCGGCCCAGCGGCGTTCGAGGTTGTCGAGGCCATGGGTCATTTCGTTGTCGAACAACAAGAATGATTCGAGTGTAACTGCGACGTGGGAATCGAATTGATCTTCACCAAGGAAGAATCGAAGAGGAGCTGCTTCTTGCTTTGGTTGTGTTGTCGGTTCGGCCATGATGTGACTGCCTTTGCATTGCGGGCACAAACTTGCGTAAGTGACCGTGGTCTAAATGCCGTCCTGGCAGCAATGAACCGACCGCGTCTTGAAGCCGGATACTCTGGTGTCTAATACGATGACAACAAGGATTAGTTCGAGGTTCGGGATTTTTCCGAAAGTTCTAGCAATGCTATCGTCGCTTCGTTGTGCAGTTACTTAGTGGCAAACAACGGACCGTTCGTGCTAAGTAAGCCATGGAGGTAGCTATCAAGCAGATCGATTCGCGTTGTTGCGACTGCATGCGTTCGTTAGACTCCAGCGACAGCACTTTGTGAAGGGCTACGAGTTTGAAATGCAAGCGAGAACCGAAACAGCCAACCCGTCGTATTGGTATTAGTTCTTGTGCTTGTTGGTGCATTGGCACCACACAGTGAAGAGTGGTGATGTTGGCAAAATGATTCAGCGCTTGTTCGTTGCTGATTTTTAACAACTCGCTGCAAGAACTGAAAAGACGGAGTTTGGTTCCCAGTCCGTAGCTTCTACGCCAACAGTAGAGTTTACGTATGGGGTTGGAAATGGATTGACCGCTACAGGAAGAAGCTGAAGAAGTTCTATCGAGGACACAGCAAACCGAGTCGATACGATTGATGATTGCATTGCCCGCACGCGAAGTCATCTTTTGTAGCACGGAAAGCTCCCACGACATGGACTGCGGCAGCAACTTCAGTGATCAATTTAGATCAACATAAATAATGTGGGACAGCGCCACGGCGCTAACTCAAAGCTTTCCTCGCGGTCAATTCTTCTTTGACCGTTGGTAAGTACTACAGGAGAATTGTCAGATGGAAATTCACGGTCCAAGCCATATTCATGGCGCCCAATCAATCAAAGCACCAAACCGACTTCAGCCTACTCAGGCAGACGCGGTTGTTGATAACACGCCAGTCGATCAAGTCGACATCTCGGCAGAGGCTCAATTGATCGATCAAGTACATGAGCTGCCCGATGTCCGTACTGACCGCGTTGCGGATATTCGAGCTCAAATTGACGCTGGCATCTACGAAACCGACGAAAAGCTAGACATCGCATTGGGCCGATTGCTCGACGAAATCGGCTAATTCGCGTCTCATTACGATGAACGCTTGGTTAGCTGTCTCTCTTGAGATCACGCGCTTACGGTTTACAATTGGGTATCCGTAAGCGTTTTTTGTTCTCGAATGGTCTTATCCCACATGCCAGAATTCTCACTTGGCTCTGTTGAAGTTTCTCTCTCGCCGAGTGAACGGTTTGCGGAGTTCTTACAAAG
>CAYNJG010000194.1:0-14176 GCA_964397295.1 uncultured Pirellulaceae bacterium | reverse complement strand
CCTATGAATCGCGACATCAAATTGATGCAACAAAGTACTCGCATTGCCTTGAGCATTTGCTTACTCACACAACTTGTCGTCTACGCGACGGCTGATGATTCGACTGTCCCTAACGCGCCGCCAAAACTAGTCGCCTTCCCCGGTGCGGAGGGTTTCGGTGCGGCAACTCGTGGTGGGCGCGGTGGGCGCGTGATCGCGGTGACCAATTTGAATGAATCTGGACCTGGTAGCTTTGGCGAGGCAATCGAAGCGAAGGGGCCGCGGATCGTGGTCTTTCGTGTCGCAGGCACCATCGCCGGTCGGTTCAATATCAAGAACGACTTCATCACGATCGCCGGGCAAACTGCACCCGGTGACGGCGTCTGCATTAAAGGCAGCCTGTCACTGAATGCGGACGAGGTTATCGTGCGCTGCGTGCGGATACGAGCCAATCCAGCCCACGGAGAAACCGACGCGATCTTCGGTCGCTACAAGAAAAACATCATTCTGGATCACGTTTCAGCGAGCTGGAGTACCGATGAAGTCCTTTCGTTGTACCACAACGAGCACGTCACTATTCAGTGGTGCATGATCACGGAAGCCTGCGCCAAGGGCGGGACATCACATCGCTTTGGCGGCATCTGGGGCAACAACTTTGGCACTTATCACCACAACTTGATTGCTCACAACGACAGTCGCAACCCGCGCTGGGCGTCCGGTTGCGGATACAACGACTATCGCAACAACGTGATTTACAACTGGGGTTACGAAAGTTGTTACGGTGCGGAAGCGAATCAAAAGGGAGATCGTCGAAAGCCGCCGATCAAGCATTCGACGATCAACATGGTTGCCAACTATTACAAGTCCGGGCCGACCACTCGCGTTGGCGTGGAGACAAGAATTGCCAAGCCATCCTCTCGCGGTGACGGCGACGAAGGAAGCTGGTATGTGTCAGAGAACCTTGTCGAAGGCTCAGCGGATGTTACAAAGGACAACTGGCGCGGGATCGCTGGCGATAACTTTAAGAGACTGGCCGAACCGTGGAAGGCAATGCCGATCAATCAACAGTCGCCTGAGGAAGCTTATGAAGCGGTCCTTGCTCACGCCGGTTGTTCGCTTCCCAATCGCGATTCGATTGACGCCCGCATCACCGAAGAAGTCCGAAGCGGAACCGCGGAGTTCGGCAATAACGGCATCATCACAAAGCCCGAAGATGTCGGCGGCTGGCCGGAATTAGAGTCCGAGCCGCCACCAGCGGATGCTGACGAGGACGGCATGCCCGACGAGTGGGAGACAGCCCATGGGCTCAATCCCAACGACGTGGCTGACGGAGCAAAGGACCGCAACGGTGATGGCTACACAAACGTCGAGGAATACATTAACGGTCTTGTGACTTCTGGTCTATCAAAAAACCAACCAGAGTAACCCAATGAAAGACATCCTCGTATTTGGGCTGCCGATCGACTAGGTGGCGTAGCGATGGACCGAATTCGCGTCGGTCGTTCTCACCTCCGAGGATGCGCGACTTCGCTACTAAACAGCGGTTTGACAAGCCGTTGAGCTTAACTGGGCCAAGCTATGCTCCGAGGTTTGCAAGACCGATGTTTCTGAGACGAACTGAAGTCGGATGTCCAAACCTGCGCGACTTAGCGAGATCGCGAATTCGCGTCGGGTGATGTGGCCTATGTCTCGTAGGAATCTGCCGAATTGAAGGCGGTGTCTCTTCCGTCCGTAGACCTATGAGCATACGCGAATGCGCATCAATACTTGACCAGAGCTAAGCAGGGAGACGTGGCATTGAAATCCAAAGATGTTGCGCCAGCACCTGAGGTAGATAAGGCTGGGATTTTCTACATACAGGTACGTAGACCCTCGCGAGATCCGACTTCATTCGACCCGGCCCTGGATCCGAAGCGTGTTACACTGGGAAAATGTCGAATCGAGAATTTAATCAACATCAGTCGGGTCGAAAATCAGCAAGATCGAAACCAGTACCGCTTGGTAGTGATCGCCATCATCGCGGGGGTCACGCTAGTCGAACTCTGCCCGCTGTCCAGGCGGCACGCGAATCGGCTCGCCGAACAATGTGCTCGAACAACTTCGCCAGATCGGCATCAACAGTATTTGGCCAGTGCGTCATCCTTTGAGGTCGGGCGAGAGTTCAATCCGTCCGTCCAGGACCAAGCAAAGCTGACAACACACTAAATGTTAATGAGAATAAGGCACCAACAAGAAGCGATGACAAGCAGGCTGCAAGACGTAGGACATTCGTCCTACTGGGAACTTCGGGATACATTTCAGCCGATGGTAAATTAATGCGGCAAAGCGAGTGTGAGTACAGATATTCTGGCGCAGCAAACTTGTCAGGCAAACGAGGTGGCCGATAGAAGTTGAAAAAGTCATAGACGAAGCCCAAGTCGAAACTCAATGGGTTTCGCGATTCTGCGTGAAAACCAAGCGAAATGACCAACCATGCCCAAGCACCAAGCGAGAACACCAACATTGCTTGACTGCGGTTGTTGAAGGCACAACCGGTCGCATAGGCGAGCAAGGCAGTGGTTGCGGCAATGACGAGCGTTCCCAGCCAAACGCTACGGTCTGTGTAGACCAGGCAGCACACCGACAGATAGGTCATGGCGATTAGAAAATGCCGTATTCTGATTTGCATCGACCACATCCTGCGTGAGTGATGTAAGCGGGGACAACATAATGTGTGACGATGCGGATACGCACTGTCCAGGTTAATTAAAGCACAAAGCAACCCAAGAAACGCCGTACAAGGTGAGCCACGTCAGCCCCACAATGATACCCAAATAGTCACTCCAAGTTCGCCCAAGTCTCCATGTCTTACACAACAGCATGGTGCCCCATGTAGCAAAGACACCAACCGCGGCCGGCTCAATGAGTTGCCCAACTAGAGTCGGAACGTACCAACTTTCTGTTTGGTAGTTCCGTGTTGCTCCCCAGATCAACAAGAAGAATAACTTCACGAGTGAGCCTGCCGTCGCCATAAAGCAGGCCAAGAATCCGGGTCGTTTGACGCGGTCAACAAAAAGGCTGTGGCCTGACCGGATTTCAATGGCGAGTACGGCGCAACCCCAACACAATGCGAAGGCAGCAGCAATGAGGGTGGCTGGCCGAACGTTGTCGATGATCCTTCCATCGGCAATAAAGCCCATACGGCGTTCAAGCGGCAAGCGAAGGCAACTTAGTGCAACAGCGGAAGCTGCGGTCAGAATCAGCGCATCAGCCAACGTGAAGAATCGCCGAGCGTGCTCTCCACTTGGTTGAGACATTAAGCGTTCCGCTAGTGTCAGACTTTCGCGCGTTGCGAAAAATACTCTGGCGCGAGCGCCCCGTTATTCCGATGCCGTTCCTACGAAAAACACGGTAAATGGGTCGAGAGAACCGCCGATTTCGCACTGAATTTTTCTGCTACGCTTAAGAATGTCCGGCGTGACTGCCGTAGGGTAATGCGAAAGCAAAATCGCGTCGGTGTTTTAGACCTCGGAGGAAACGGGACGCTGCTACCAGACAGAGGTTTGACAACTCGCTGTCTCTTAGAGAACTGGGCTAAATGCAGCGGTCGACTGCCAATTTCAATACCGCTGCTTCCTAGCGAATCTTCTTAGCCGCACGTGTTGATGCATCCTCAGCGTCTAAGCGAATCTCGCAACTCGCATCGGTCTGCAGCAAGATTCTCGTCCCGACCGAGGCTGCATTGGATTCCCAAAGGTTTTAGAACATCTGGAACCCAGGAATCCATGTCAATCGAAGTTCACTTCTCGCTGAGTTCCTTCATCACAAATGCTCTTCGTTCCGACAAATGTTCGCGAAGGGAACGCATGTTTCGATCCAATTGTGCAACGGCGGCGTCTTCGTTCGTTTCTCGAATTCTCGCTCGAAGTCTGACTTCGGGTTCTAGCGAGTCCCTTAGGTTGTCGATTTTCGCGCCGAAAACTTCTTCGTTAAAAGTCGTCCTGGTCAGCTCTTCCAGCCGATCGAGAAAACGTTTGTAGAATTGAGGGTTCGCGAGCAGAGGTTTCGAAATCTCTCCGCCATCACGCCACCAACCGAATCCGCGGCCACGGCCGCGACCGCCAAAACCTCGACGACCAAAACCGCCGAAGCTACCACGATCATCGTCGCGGCCGCCACGTGCTTCTACAGCGACAATGCCATCAGGTGACGCACCGGCCGCACCAAAGAACAGTGGCATTTTGTGCAACTCTTCTGGCGAGCCACCGCGTTGGCTCCATGTGGAATCTTGATCCCAAGGGTACATGCTCCACTTTTTCGTGCCCTTCCGATCGTAGTACAGGAAATAGTTGTTAAAGAAACCGTCCCAGTGGGAAATCAACGAGTTCACGGCAAAGTAGTTGACGACATTCTCTACATCAAAGTTCGTCTCAATCAGTTTCCACATCTCGTCGTCATCGGATGCGCGCTCTAACTTCTCGATCAACTCAACGAGTTCCTTGTGGCTCTTATGTCGATTCGAGACCTTTTCGTGACGACCCACGATGTCGTACCGCCTTGAGTTCTCTTCGTTGGGTATGCGTTCGCTCATTTCTGCATTTCCCATCCAGATCAACTTATAGAGATCTCCGTCGTTGTCGATTTTGTTGCGACGGAAGAAGTTTCCGTTCGGCTGTTCGAAATACAGATGGTAGCCTGCCGGCTTTCCGTTGATCACCAACCGCATGTAGCCCGAATCGTAAGAAGCGTTGCCTGCCTGCTTGTAAAGTTGATACGCCAATGCTTCGTTTTGAATCGTGGATTCATCGGACTCGTACAACACATTCATTGTTGTCATGCCGAGCAACGGCTTGTCTTTGTGGAAGCGGACCTTCCATCCACTCTTCCGTCTCACGATGTTTACGAAATCAAAGACTTCTGACTTACCAGTCGAAGGATCGGTGTAGATCACCGTCGAAAACCCTTGCGGTACCAGACGAGCCTTTGGCGCACCACCTCGCCCAAAATCTCCACGCCCTCGGAAACCACCTCGGCCCCCGTACCTGCCACGATCAAGTGCTTGTTGCTGCTGTTCCCGATACTCTTCGCCTGCTGCAAATCCCTTCGCGCCGACATGAAAGAACTGAAGCACTGGAACTTTGTCGATAGCTGCCGTGTCGTTCACGTATACCGAGTGACTTGGTCTCAGGTCGTTCGGTCTCGGTTGCGATGCAACGCCTCCGTTCTTTGATCTAGCAACGACCCAAAAGCCAAGGATTCGGTTTGCTTCGTCCCCGGTTTTGATCTTCGCTGTGAACTCGCCTTTTGCATTTGCGGACATTGGCGTGGTCTGTTCTTCGCCAGCTTCGCCGGGAGCAATTATTCGATAGTGCAAGACGACGCTTTCAATTGATTTTGGCTCGCTCAGCTGTGCTGACAATCTCAGTTCCGTACCTGGCTTGGGTTGTTGGGGTTTCCACCTAAGCGATTTGATGGTCGGGGGCGTTTCATCGGCTGCCACACTATTGATGCGTCCCGGAGTACCGGCTGGCTTTCTTGAATAATCGGAAGACGGTTCAGAAGCCTCCCAGTTAGCCGTGTTCGTTGCGATTCCGTTCGCGTTGACGCGTTCGAGCGAAGAAGAATAGCCATCCGCAGTAGTCGGCCAAGGATCTCGGTCGCCGTACGTCATTTCTTCGACCAATCGCCCGTCCTTATTGAGCAGCTTGATTGTTTCGCCACTGTTGGAAAGTGATTTCTTGTATTCGCCAATTGCGTCAACCTGATAAAACTCTTTCATTAGGGACCTATTTCTCGCAACAACCAGATAGCCGCCGGGCTTGATCATCGTGCCGGCTGGGAATTCGTATTTGATTCCATCGGCCAACTTCCAGCCGTCCAGGCCTGCAGCTTCGTCACTGGTGTTGAAGAGTTCGACATATTCGAGGTCCAGCTCATCTGGAGCGTGGTACAAGACTTCGTTAATGACCACAGATTGCGCCGCAGAAATTCGAACGCCGATCGCGGCGACAACGAACGCTGCAATGACACTTTTGCGGAGTAGGTAGGACTCACTCATGCCGGTTCCTTGAATTGATTGCTAACGAAGGACTTGCTGATCATACGTGCGTATTCAAACAGGAACGCGCATTCTCCAGCGTTTCGCCAGTCTTTCTGGTTTATGCGAGGGAAAACTGAGTTCGAAAGCTTCTGAGCCAACTGTAGAGGACCCCACGCCGTTCGCGTTGGCGGAGCCAGGGATGGTAAAATTAGACCGTTTCGCAGCATTTGTGCCGCCGAGTGGAACTCGCTGGCCTCGTCGATTGGACCACTTTCCTGGGCGAAATGTCTTGGCATTCCCGTTTATAGGAAAGTCCGACTCCGCGTTCGCTAACTGGACTCATTACATGGCCAAGACTATGGACGCCTCAAAACAAAACAGCCTCAAGCGCCTGAGAGAAGGTGATCCGACTGCACTTGGAGAGTTGATCGCGCAGCACCAGCAACGCTTGCTGCACATCATTCGACTTCGAATGGACCGCCGATTGGCAGCTCGGGTGGACGCCGAGGACGTGCTGCAAGAAGTTTATTTGGATGCTGCGTCAAGGATTCGTCACTATATCGAAAAACACTCAGGATCGTTTTTCGTTTGGCTGCGATTGATTACGAACCAGACGATGGCGAATCTATACCGGCGTCATCTCGATACCCAAATGCGAGATGCTAGGCGAGACGTATCGATCAATACGGGAAAGACCTTCGAGACGAAGAGTCGCCCCATCGCGATGCAATTGATCGGACATTTGACTTCCCCGAGCAACGCCATAATGCGGCAGGAATCGATTGAGAAGCTCGAGGAAGCGATCGAAGAACTCAAGCCAATTGATCGCGAGGCAATCGTGCTTCGCCATTTCGAACTGCTAGACAACAAGGAAGTCGCGGAAGTTCTCGAGATCAACGAAAAGGCGGCTAGCATTCGCTACATCCGAGCCATCCGACGACTCAGAGAGGCGATCAATCCATCAGAAGAAACCGACGAAACCGAAGAATCTGCTGAGGAGCCAACCGCATGAGCGACTCATCATCCCACATCCTAAACGGAAATCGCATGAACGGAAATGACGCGAACGAAGATCTCGGTGACACCTCAGATCGTGATCCGGTCGAAGAGTTGGCAGCAGAGTTCGCGGAGCGCTTTCGCAATGGCGATGATGTGAGCATCGAGGATTACGCCCAGCGTTATCCAAAACTGGCGGATGACATTCGTGACTTGTTCCCCACGATCGCCGCGATGGAACGGCTAAGCACGAAACGGGTGATTGACGCCGCGATGCAAGATCGCTCAAAGCCAAAACAGCTCGGCGACTTCCGCATCATCGAAGAGATCGCCCGCGGAGGAATGGGAATTGTCTACGAGGCGGAACAAGTTAGTCTCGATCGTCGCGTTGCAGTAAAGATTCTGCCATCGCATGCCTTCTCGCGTGAGAAAGATGTGCAGCGTTTCTACCGTGAAGCAAAAACGGCGGCGAGTCTGCATCACTCCAACATCGTCCCCGTATTCGGGGTCGGTGAAGAGAAGGGCCAGCACTACATCGTGATGCAGCTGATTCGCGGTGTCGGTCTCGACGAGGTGCTCTCGGAAATCAAACGAGTTTTCGTCGAGGGAAGTTCTACTGACAGCGCTTCCACTTCGGAGGCTCGATTCAACGCAATCGCTCGCAGCGCCGCGAATCTTGTCGATAGCAATTTGCATGTCCAATCGAAGCACGCCCAATCCACACGAGTTCAGGCGAATGCGGACACGGCCGATATTCCCGACGAATCAGCACAAATGGCAAAGCGGCTGATCAAGCCAACCGAGTTGCGAGCATCTTTGGGCCGCGACTATTTTCGCAACGTCGCACGCATTGGTTTACAAGCCGCCAAGGCTCTCGACTACGCGCACGCGCACGAAACACTGCATCGCGATATCAAGCCCGGTAATCTGATTCTGGACGAAAACGGTCGCGTCTGGGTCGCTGACTTCGGACTGGCGAAGATCGTCGCCGACAACGATGTGACACGTTCCGGCGATGTTGTGGGCACGATCGCGTACGTTGCACCGGAACGGTTCGAGGGTAAGACTGGCAAGGCAAGCGACATCTATAGTTTGGGCGTCACGCTACACGAGATGCTGACCCTACAAAAAGCCTTTACCGGCGAAAATCGAGTCGAGATTCTGAATCAGGTCACCAAGGAAGGAATTACTCGACCAAGCAGAATTAATCGCACGGTGCCGCGGGATCTGGAAACGATCGTAGTAAAAGCGGCGGCGAGCAACCCAGCAGATCGATACAGTTCGGCAGGAGCACTCGCGCGGGATCTCGAAGCCTACCTGGAAGACCGACCGATCGAAGCACGTCGATTGAGCTATCTCGAACACGGCGTTCGATGGTGTCGGCGCAACCGCCTCACTACCGCGATGGCGTGCGGAATCGTATTGCTCATCGGTTCGGTCATCGGACTTCTTGCGTCTCGCTATTTTCACTCGGAACAACAACGGAAGCAGGAGGTATCGCAACGGTTGCAAGCTGAACGCAAAGCAGACTACGCAATTGACTTTATTGATGGGGTCTATGACCACTTTGCTCCAACTCTGGCCGATTCTGCGTTGGCAGAAACGACATCAGAAGAAGATCTGGCAGACGAACTGGGGAATGCGGAGCCTCGCGAAGCAACGCCAATTTCCAAAGATACAGCGATAATGCTGGAGAACCTGTTGGACTTCTACGACAACTTCGCGGAAGACTCCGCAAACACGGACCAGGTCGTGATCAAACGCATCTCTGCGAACCGTCGTGTTGGTGATCTCCACCGCCGCCTCGATCAGCTACAGGATGCAAAGTCGTCTTATAAGGAAGCAATTCGGCGCATCGATGCCTTACCCCAAAACTTGAGACAAACGGTTGCGATGCGAATTGAGACGGCACGCGTCTACAACGGTTTCGGAATGGCAGCAGCACCGTTCGGTGGCGGAGACGCCCACCGAAACGCCAGAGACGTTCTTTCTGAGACCGGTAGTCGTGAGGAGCGATTCGAGCTGGCCACGACCCTCTTCTTACTGCATCCAGCCGAAGCGAGGGAACGCCACCACTCGCGAAGGCGGGGCCGCGACCGCAGAAACCGACAAGAGTCGCGTGAGAATTCTCACTCGCTGGAACAAGCTCAGAAGATTCTGACAAAGTTGTTGGAAGAATCGCCGGAGCAAGTGGACTACGAATTGTTGCTGGCGAAATGCTTGCTCACAGAACGCGAGTCTTCAACATCATCCGATCGTGAACAAGGCGTCACAATCCTTGAGCGACTGGTGGACAAACATCCCGATCGTCCCGATTTTCAATACGAACTTGGAGATGTGTATCGGAAGGAACATCGGTACCTGGCGCGTTCGCGGGAGAGGCCAAGCGAAAGCCAGCTTTTCGAATCCAGCGCTGAGCTTCGGGATGTCTTGGACAAGACAGTCGATTTAGAAATTAAGCATCCGAACATTCCGAACTACTATCAGTTAAAGAAAGAATTGAACGAATTCCTGGCTCGAGTGCTTCGCTACCAGGGTGAATTTGCTGAAGCTGATGCCCGATTCGAGAAAGCGACTCAAATGCAGCGATTGTTGATCGCCCATGCCGGATCTCCAGATCGCCACCGCCCGTGGCTGTACTATCTTCACGTGGCTCACGGACAGACGTTGCTTGAAGCGGAGAAGCTTGATCGAGCCCAAGAGCTGTTGACGATAGCCGCGGAGAAGATCGAAGAAATGATGGAGGAGGATTCAACGAAGGATCGCCGCCGAAGGTCTTTCAACAACTCCTTCAATCAGTCCCATCTGGAGTCGGCGTACGGCAGCCTCGTGGCGTTAAGCGAGAAGCTTGGCAACGAAGAGGCGACTAGCAAATGGCGCAAGAAGCTGGGTAGCGTTCGACGTTAGTCAGTGTTGCGGCATTTGACGAAAGCCATTGAAAAAACATTTCGCCTAATGCGAAACCACCGTAGATTCTCGCCAGCGTCCGGGTTAGTGCGCGTATTCACACCGAACACCCACACTGTGCGACGATGCAATGAATGGCGAAATGACGCGTTCCTTCTCTGGCCGCCGAGGTGCAGCGCACTACAGGCTCGTGTTGAGCCTCATAGTGATGGTAATTCTTGGGCTCGGTGCCTACGGCATGTCCAAACTGACCGCATCCTCCACCGCCGTCAGCTCAATCGAGACACACGAAGTCACTCGAAATGATCTGATGGTGACAGTCACTGAAGATGGCGACGTCGAAAGTGCCAAGAACATTGAGGTCAAATGCCTAGTCGCGGGCGGATCCTCGATACTTTGGATTGTTGAGGATGGATCGCAGGTGAAGCAGGGCGACAAGCTCGTCGAACTGGATGCCTCCGCGCTCGAAGATCAAATCGACACGCAGCGAATTGCTTTCGACCAGGCGCGGACTCTGATGCTGCAATCCAAGAAGACATGGGGCGTCGCGAAAATCGCGGTCACCGAATACCTCGAAGGAACCTACAAACAATCGCTTCAGGACGCGGACGCTTTGGTAACCATCGCCACCGAGAATGTGCGGATTTCGAAGAATTCGCTCAAGCAAACGACCAAAATGTTTCGGCAGGGGTTCGTCAGTTCGCTCGATTTGGAGGGTGCCAAGTTCGCGGTGGATCGATGTGAACTCGAACTCGGCTCTGCCCAAACCGCAAGAGATGTCCTCGAAAAGTTCACCAAAGAAAAGACACTTGAAGAGCTTCGTAGTCTGCGCGACAACGCTGAAGCTCAGACGAACTCGGATACCGCATCGTATGAACTGGAACAGACTCGCCTAAAGCGGCTCCAAGAGCAACTTTCGCATTGCACGGTTCTCGCGCCGCAGGACGGAATGGTTGTCTACGCCAACGAACGAAGTCGCCGTTCGCAGGAGGTGTCGATTGAGGAAGGTGCCGCGTTGCGGGAGCAGCAAGTCATTCTACGACTACCCGACCTCGACCAGATGCAGGTCAGAGTGACTGTTCACGAATCGAAGGTGAACGAGATTCGCCCTGGTATGCGAGCCCGCGTTCGGATACTCGATCAAGAAACGACGGGTACGGTAACGACGATCGCAAATCAGCCCGAACCGTCGAACCCCTTTGAGGGCAATGCCAAGGAGTACACAACGCTGGTCCGGTTGGCTCAGGAGGATGCCGCATCCTTTCGCCCAGGAATGACTGCCGAAGTTGAGATGCTCGTCGCCCATGAAAGCGATGCTCTGACATTGCCCGTCGCTTCTGTCGTCTCGCAAAACGGCAAGTACTATGCGTGGGCTAGCTCAGACCAGGGGCCGGAGCGAAGGGAGTTGTTGATTGGTCTCAGCAACGCAGAAGCGGTGGAAATCAAAGGCGGCTTGTTGGAAGGAGAGCGAGTCGTACTCAACCCGCGGTCTGTCGTGAAGGAAACGCGGCAGAACATCGAAAACAAAGATGTAGACATGACGAAGTTTGGAACATCATAAGATGAGATGACTAGGTCCCGCCTAAGCAAACGCAATGTCAAAATCAACACGGAAAGGTGCGTACGATGCAACTAAACGTTTTTGTTAGCTTGATTCTCGTTCTCTTCCTCGTCGTGCCTTCGTTCGCACAGGACGAGCCCGCAACCGAAACAAAGGACGCCAAACCTGCTGCTGCTGCTGATGCGACGGATCGACCAGATCGGGGCCGGAACCGAGGAGGTCGTCGTCGATTTGGTGGTCCCATCGAACTGGGGCCGGACGACGTGGCCGTCTTTAAAGCTCCGCCCAATGAGTTCAAAACCGAACGCGATACAATTCCGCGGGGTGAGATGGAGATGATCGAATATGAATCCAAAACCGTCGGCAACACTCGCAAGATGCTGGTCTATACTCCGCCCGGCTACTCAAGCGTACAAAAGTATCCAGTGTTGTATTTGCTACATGGAATCGGCGGTGATGAAACAGAGTGGAAGAGATTTGCGAACCCGAATGTTTTGTTCGACAACCTGATCGCTGACAACAAAGCCGTTCCCATGATCGTCGTTATGCCTAACGGGCGTGCTCAGAAGAACGACCGTGCCGAGGGAAATGTGTTTGCATCAGCTCCTGCATTTGCGAAGTTCGAGCGTGACTTGTTGGACGACGTCATCCCTGCCATCGAGGCGAAGTATTCGGTTGACCAAGACCGCGAGAAGCGAGCGATCGCCGGACTCTCGATGGGCGGCGGACAGTCGTTCAATTTTGGACTAAAACATCTCGACACATTCGCTTCGATTGGAGCCTTTTCAGCTGCACCCAACACCAAGCCAGCGACAGAGTTGATTCCTGATGTCGCGGAAACAAAGAAGAAGCTGAAGCATTTGTGGATATCGTGCGGAAACAAAGATGGGCTCATTCGAATCAGCCAGGCAATGCATCAGTTCCTTAAGAAAAACGACGTCCAACACGTTTGGCACGTGGATGGGCACGGACACGATCCGGCTCATTGGAGCAGCAGTCTTTATTGGTTTTCCCAGAGCGTTTTCAAAGACAACCAGTCAAAACCATCAGAAGATGTAGAACGCACATCTGAATCGGGTTAATAGCTGGCACCTGCTCCATATACCAAGGAATGCCGTGATGAACGTCTTGAGAACAATCTGCGCGTTGACGCTACTACTCCTATTGATCTCGTCGGCTAACGCTCAGCGGCAGCGTGGTCCTCGCGTTGTTTCGCCCGAAGTCGATGGAGGAAAGGTCACGTTTCGATTGCTCGCTCCTGACGCGAAGGCGGTCAGGCTATCGGGATCGGACATTCCAGGTCTAGGTCGCGAGGGTGCAGAGATGACTAAGAACGACGAAGGCATTTGGCAAGTCACCCAAGAAGTTGCACCGGGCTACTATCGCTACAAGTTCAACGTCGATGGACTGACGATGAACGATCCTCGCAACCCGTCAGGCAGCGAGTCGAATGGTACCAGTTGGAGCCTCGTTGGAGTGACGGGCGAAAAGTGGATGGACACGCAGGACGTGCCGCATGGGGCTGTCGCCGAGGTAACGTACCACTCATCATCGCTAAAGCGTTTTCGACGTATGCACGTCTACACTCCGCCGGGATACCAAAAAGGCGACGGAACGCACCCCGTTTTTTATCTGCTGCATGGAGCGGGCGATTGTGACGATTCGTGGACGACAGTCGGTCGAGCGGGCTTCATTTTTGACAATCTGATCGCGGCAAAGAAAGCCAAACCCATGGTGGTCGTAATGACCGCTGGCCACACCGGACCGTCTCGTTTTGGTGGACCGCGTCCAGCGGTTGATGAGTTCTCGCAGGACTTCGTCAATGATGTGATGCCGTACATCGAAAAGAACTACCGCGTCAAAACCGATCGGGCAAACCGAGCGATCGCAGGGCTATCCATGGGAGGCGGACAGACGTTGAACATCGGTATCCCCCACCTAGAGAAGTTCGCCTATTTGGGAGTCTACAGTTCGGGCATCTTTGGCATCATTCCTCGCCCCAATCGTCCTGCACGCGAAGGTCCTTCGTTCGAAGACCGACATAAGAATGTGCTTGACAATGCAGAGCTCAAAGAAGGCCTCAAACTGTTCTGGGTCGCAACCGGGAAAGACGACTTTCTGGTCGAGACTTCTCGGGCCACCGTCAAAATGTTCAAGAAACACGATTTCGACGTGGTCTACGAAGAAGGGGAGGGCGCGCATACTTGGATTGTGTGGCGGCAATACCTAAACGAGTTCACGCCAAAGCTGTTCCAGTAACCCCAGGGCCAATGACAGGAATTGGCAACTGACGTGCAAACCAAAAACACAATGAACAGGATCAAATCATGAGCTTCCGAATACTGATCGCGATTTCCCTCAGTGCGGTCTCGACCCTAGTTTTCGCTGAAGATTGGACTCAATTCCGCGGGCCAGATGGATTGGGAGTTTCGACCGAAACAAATCTACCTGTCAAATGGAACGATAAAGAGAACGTCGCTTGGAAAGTTGCATTACCCGGTTACGGAGCTTCAAGCCCCATCACGCTCGGCGACAAGATCTACGTGACGTGCTACAGCGGCTACGGAACGGGTGGGCCTCAGAAGATGGAAGACCTAAGGTTGCATCTCGCTTGTGTGAATCGCAAAGATGGTAGCCCCGTTTGGGACACCAAGGTGAAACCGAAATTGCCAGAGTCAGAGAAGGTCCGCGACCATGGTTACGCGGGCCCGACT
>CAYNJG010000193.1:0-14199 GCA_964397295.1 uncultured Pirellulaceae bacterium | reverse complement strand
CTCTGTTGCCGTCGCCCCTTGTTTCGGTGATCTCGTCGATCAACGTCAGCGTCATCAATGACTCAATGAGTCCAACGCCGCAGAGCACGATCGCAAACGGAAAGATGATTGCCAAAGTTCCACGATTGAGCGGCACCATTGCGTATTCCAAGAAGAACAGCTTGGGCAGACCGCCACTAATGCCGGCGTCGGCCGCTGCAGAAGCATCCGCGGCGGCAATTGGCGTGTGCTCCGCGGTTTCCGTAGCTGAGTCCGATCCATGCGGCGTTTTGATAGCCATGGCGTTCGTGCGCAACATGTCGCCGACGGTCGCGAGTGCATGCGTGTTGTTGCCGTGAGAACTGGGCACTTCAACGGATCGGTTTACCACAACCGACAAGATCGTCACGCTGAGAATCGCCACAAGCGAAGCAGGAACGGCCTGCGTTAGCTTGGGTAGTAACCAAATAATCCCCATCGTCAGAGCTACTAGAGCCAGCATCCAACCAAGTTGCGCACCAGCGATGAACTGTAAATGCCCGTCGGCTCCCAATGTTTTAAAGCTACCAAGCTGAGCCAAGCCAATAACGATCGCGAGACCGTTAACGAACCCAAGCATTACGGGGCGTGGGACCATGCGGATGAATTTCCCCAGTCGGGCCAATCCGATGGCGATCTGTAGAACGCCACAGAGAATCACCGTTGGAAACAAGTACTCAATTCCGTGCATAGCAACTAAGCCAACGACCACAACAGCCATGGCTCCGGTCGCACCTGAGATCATGCCGGGACGACCGCCCAACACAGCGGCAATTAGCCCAATGAAAAAAGCCGAATACAAACCAATAACGGGGGAGATTCCGGCAACAAATGCGAATGCAATTGCTTCTGGTACAAGTGCGAGAGCAACAGTTAGGCCAGAAAGAACATCGTTTTTTACAGATCCACTACGACGACGAAAGAAATTTAGCATCAAAATCCTAAGGAAAACAAACAAGTAGACCGCGAATGCGGTAGTAGCTGGCTGTATGTCACAGTGATACCCGAAGAATCAGGCGGACAGCCGTGTCAGACAAAGAAACAAATTGGACAACGCGAGGGCTTCAGAAAGAAAAAGCTCTCTCAGCGGGAAGTCCAACGTAGTAAGTAAGGGCGCAGAGTATATGCGGGCGACGAGATGACTACAACGCACGTTTTGTGAATTCCGCGTGAAGATTGCGCAGCAGATCCTTTACCGGCATCTCACATGTTCGCGAGAACTCTTCTTAGTCACACCCCAAAGAGGGTAACTCGCCAACCACTACGATTTCTATCTCAAGTGTTCGTCCACGCGTCTACCTGTTGGGGTGTTTGACCCAGTCAGCCTCATAATTATAGATGAAAGCTGGTGCTATCCGCGGTTGATTGGCGTCGGCAAGTCGAAAGACAAATCCAAGCAGACCCTCCTTGGAATCACGACGACGACCATTGAAGCGTGTATGTCCCCAGCGATTCCCAATGGCCGTGAGCTCGAACTGCGTAAAGCTTTGCTTCTCAAGATCGTAGATTGCACTTCCCATCAAGTTCGTCGTTACGCCATGTGGTGAAGTACGACGTGCTTTGCGAGTCGAATCAGCTTTCGTTTGACCGGTGATCTCGACTTTCACGATTCCATCTTTGATCTCGATCGGTGTCACCGCAATACGAGCGTCTTTGATTTCGTCTTCCGAGAATGGAATGGTCTGTCCTTTGACCATGTCTACCAGGTGCAGACGAGCCAATCGCATTACGAGCGGACGCGGTAGCACGTGTTCAACACCCAATTCCAATTCAGTAGCCAGCCAGTTTCGTGCCTCGGACTTGGAAAACCAAACAGGGTCCTGGTTCCATTTCGCGGCTTGTTGTTCTTCCGGTTTGCCGCTTTCCGGCAAGTCGCGGGTGAACATATTCAGGACCAGACCGCCTTCTGGATAACTGTCCTCCCAGCGGTGCTTGGGTTTGATCTTGGAGTCTTCCGTCAAGGCACGCTCTTCAACGCTCAGCTTCTCCCAAACCTCAAGTCCCTGTTGCATTGTTCTCAACACGCGATCCGGGCTGGTCGAGTTGACCGACGCCAGGAATTTCCCACTTGGCGCGCATACGTAGATGCCCTGCCTCGACGCCCCTGGCCTACCGCCGTAATGCCCATTTTCTGCCATTGTTTGAAAGAACACGCACTCGGGATCGTCGCCTCGTTGCAATCGCCAGACTTCATCCGTTGCAGGCGCGAACTTTTTCGCCAACTCAATTACTCGCGGATCAGACCAAACGGACCGCCGGCCCGTAACGCCGTTGTTTCACGTACAGCCAAGCGGATGCCCATTCATTGTCCAAAACAGCAGAGGAAGTTCTCGCTGATCCGCGTCTAAGATTCCATCTTGGAAAGTGGTCAACCACGGAATCTGCTGCCATCCAAGATCCTTCTCTTTCGGCAAAATGTGAGCCCGCCACGTGGCGTAATTCTGCTTGGTTAGCTGCAACTGCTCCATGGTCGCGTCGTCAGCACGACACGGCTGAAGGAACAACAATACACCAGCAAATATTGCGAGCAGAACCGAAGAAAGTCGAATCAAAACGAGGCTCCTCAAGAGCTATAGGGCAACCCGGTCGCGGGTAATTCGCAGAACGTGAGTAAGTTATGTTGACTGACCGCTGGCGGACGGTTCCCGCAGGGCTTGCGAAACGTTTTTTTCGGCAACTAGCCTTACGGTTAAGTGCTGTATCCGATTCTGAGCGGCTGGTTCGAAGTACTGCCATCAGGCGGAATAGATTATTTCCAACGACCATTCCGTCGATTGAGCAAACAAGGTGCTTCGGCAGTCTACTACGCCAGCACAAGCCCCTTCGCAGTTGTCAACAACTCCCGTTTCTGTTCGAGTGTTCTAGTAAGTGGAAGCTGCGCAACGCCGAGAAGACGACGAATGATTTCGATACCCGCCCATGCATTCACCAGTTGTCGGTCAACTGGCGATGCCAAGCTTTCATATGTTTGCAGCAATTTGTCTGCTTGTTCTTGAGCAGCTCCCATCATGCGAAGATGAGCGACGCAAACCGCCAGATCAAATTCAGGGCGGCCGGCGTAGCAGAATTCCGGATCGATCACGAACACTTCCCGTGAGGTAAAGAGCCAACTTCCGGGAAAGAAGTCTCCATGCAAGAGAGTGTCGCCGTCACTCAAATAGAGTTCTCCCAATTCGGCGGCTCGTTGGACAAGTTCGCTGTGCTCCGAAAACTCGCGTGCTATTTCATCGAGACCAGGAGTAATCGAGTCCAAGACAATCGCAGGTGGATATTGAAACGGAATTTCAAAAATGTATGCGTGGTTGAGTTGTCGAAGTTCGCGGTTCGAGAAATCCACCGCGCCCAGCCTGTCTCGCGTTTGACCATGAAGACTTGCGAGCCACTGAGCCAAACCCGGAATCTGCTTCGCTACCTGCGACTCGTCATATTCGTTATAGAGAAACGTACCGTCTTTACCTTCGCCCAAGTCCTCAAGCACTAACAGATGTCGACTACGATCGACGCCAAGCAGCTTGGGCATGCGACCAGCGACGTCGCCAGTGCCAGCGACGGTTTCGTAGAATTGTATTTCGTACAACGCGCGATTCATCGGCGCCGGAATGCTCGGGTACTTTTCCACCCAAGGACGAGATTGCTTCACAATGAACTGTCGGCGGTCAGTGACAACACGCAACGTGCAGTTCATGTTACCGTCACCAGCCATCCCTACCGATACGATCTTTTCGTCATGGTCGATCTGACCACATTCCATCAAGATACGGCGTACGTCCTCAGGGCGGTCTTGCGAAATCAGTTCATTCGCATCTAGCAATTCTTGATCCAGCATCCCAGCAACTCTTCGAACAACGGTTCTAGCCAATGTGCCTGCTATCGCGGCAACTATGTTACGACGACGAATCGGACAACACCTTACGAGAGTTTTTCAATCCAGACAATAAGGAGTGGTCTCAGGATACCCACGTGTAAATACCGCACAAGAGAAGGATCGCTGACCAATACTGAACGGGAATGAAAAAACTGGCCAATTGCGATCGCGTAACTGTTACACAGCCGCCAGATATCTGTTCTCTAAGCATTTTGGCAGGCAAGCGATCTGTTAATCGAACTCATCTTCGCCCCAGATGCCTTCTTCACCCATCAGACCGCTAAGCATCGTGAAGAGACCAATGATCGTGATCACTGCGAGGTAGATGAAGATCCTGCCGGTCGTCAGTACGAGGAATAGCGTCGCAAGGCCAGCTCCAACGAACATTGCAGCTCCACCACCTACCTTGTGCCACTGGAATCCCCACCGGACTTTCTTGCCCTTCTTGGCTTTCAACTCGGCTTCGGCCGCTGCCAATACCGCCGAAGACACGTTTTTAGCCTCAGAAGCAGCTGCCTCCTTCGGCTCAGCGGCAAGCTTTAGGTCGGTAGATATTTCGTCGTCCCAGAAGTCGTCGTTCGCTTCGGCGAGAGAAGCAACCGGAGCACTTTTGCGAACCCTATTAGTTCTCGCCACTCCGGTTTCCGCACTTGCTTTCGTAATCGGTTTCTTGGATTTCGCTTTTCCTAGCCGAAACTTTTTTCCGCACTTGCAGTTCGCCGTTTTGCCAACGGCCGCATCAGAAACCTTATAAGTTTTTTTACACGAAGGACAAGCAATCGTAGGCATGCGAGCACCTCATTGAATTGAGGAGGAGGGATAAGATTGCAGCGTAGTTCTAGCCGACGGCGGAGTCAACTTCTCGGCATTAAGCCAAAGGACAGTCGATTGTCCGATAGTCTCCACGAAAGAAGCCACGTCCTTTCGAACGTGGCTTCCGTTTGCGTCGCTACTGAAACTCGCCTATTAATTTGCGACTTACTGAGCAGCTGGGTGAAGTCGAGCGTCAATCGCTGAAACCAGTTGTTGGTCAGCATTGAGTACGTAGAGCTTTCCAAGTTGTGCCTCAGTAAGTCCGACAGACGGAATCCTGACACTCACTAAGCCTTGCTCCGCGCCCAGGATCTCGACTGGAAACCCGATTCCATTTATATCGAGGACAAGAGTTCCTGGTGCACCATCAAGACCGTCTACTTCGAGCGTTACTTCAGTGTCAGCCTCCAAGTCTATGACGATTGCTGGCTCGGCTTCAACTTCACCCAGAAATTCCGCGATGATTACTTCAGTCGTTTGCTCAACGATGACGCACTGTGCTTGAGGACAGATCGACAACACGCATGGAGGGCAAACCTTTGGAGGAGGACATTTCACAACCGGCGGCAAGCAGATAGTTGGCCACTTGTGTCCGATGTATGTCGGAGCATTTGGATGATGAGGTCGTTGTCCAACGTGAGGCTTCGGTCCGTCATGAGAATTCGTCGGACGCAGAATTGGCTTGTCCGTGATGGGGCCTTTGGTCGGGAACTTCGTTGCAGGCCATTTTGTTACAGGCTTCTTCGATACGGGCAACTTTCCTAGACCATGAGAATTCGGTCGAGTCACAGGTCGCTTTGGTGTCGTATTGATCGGCAACTTACCAAAGCTCCCCTTGCTAGGAAGCGAAGGGCGTGTGATTACTTTCCCAATACTTGGCAGTCGATTCGATCCGTTCGCCGGACGTCCGAACGAAGTATTGCTGTTTAGTCGTGACGGTGAAAAGCTGGGCTTGCGTCCCACGTTGATTGGGTTGCGTGCCTTGCTCGGCGTAATACTTTGTGTTCGGCCATTGCTGGGGCGTCGACTGATGCTGCTTGCGGAGAATCCACGGCTAACTAACGACCCTTTCGATAGACCACCGCGAGAGGCTCCAAACTTCGATGGACCTTTGCCAAATGCAGGTGTGATTGAGAGTATAACAGCGAGGCAAATAAGGATTGAACGTTTCATCGCAGGGTCACTTTCGAGTAGGAGTTGCGTTTGCTTTCCCATGGAAGCGGCACCCCAGACAAACTGTTACAGCGAATGCACAAAAAAGATCCGCAGCAGCTATATCACCCAAAAACCCGGGTTTGGCAGACATTAGGTACTTTGTCTGACGCGCAAATGGAAACGCCGACCTCGATGAATCGGAGCCGACGTTCGTAAATAATTAGCGAGGTTGCTGGCGAAGCCTAAACGATCTCAGGCACTTCGTAGCCCTTGCGATACTCTCGCTTCAGAAATGCGTTCGCTTTTTCCGCTCCGTCGCCCACGAACTGCTCGGTATCCGAATCCAAAGTCAGCATCGGACTGAGCACGATCTGTTTGTCGTCGAGCTTTAGATCGTGAAGACGCAGGTGCTCATCCATTTCGCCCAAAAGAGTATGCCATGCAGCCACATCCACTTCTTTGGCATTGTCGCGTGACAACGGCGAGCCTGCGCGAACTGCGACGTTGGCTAAGTTGCACCACCCCGTGCTGTCGTTACCAACTGCCACTTCGGCGTTCAACATCGTTCGGTCATGAGCACGAACCGCATCGAGAAAGTTCTGCTGATGCCGTTTGTCGCCACTACCTTTGAACTCGCGGACCACTTTATTGTCTTTATCATAGGCAACTCCGCGACCACGCTGCCCTTCGAAGCGACCACCTTCGCAATACGCGATGTATCCACTACCAGGCCCTGGATGAGGAGCCGACTTGCGTCCGCCAGCTTCCGCCGGCAGATTCGAAAGACCAATCACTACGGGAATCGATCCCGTATCGAAGAAGGCAAAGTGCACGTTCGGTGTTTCGCCCGCGTCATTCAATGCGACCCGACCGCCGCCACCCAAAATCCGTTTCGGCAACGCGACTTTGTCTTGGAAGACGTTGTTACGTAGGTCGTCCAGCACGTGCACGCCCCAGTTACCCATCTCGCCGCTACCTGTGTTCCATACCCAGTGCCAATCGTAGTGCAACTTCTCACGGTACAGTGGCAAGTCCTGCGCGGGACCGAGCCACAAATCGTAATCCACGTTCTTTTCGATCTCCAACGGCGTATCGCGTTTGCCGATCGAGGGCCGTACACCATAACGGTTGACTCGTGCCGATTTGATTTCGCCGAGCAACTTTTCTTCGTGCAGAAACTTCTTAATCTCCGCCTGCATTGGATCACTTCGCTGCTGTGTACCAAGCTGGCAAACACGATCGTACTTTCTGGCGGCGGCAACAGTTTGCTTACCTTCCCACTGACTGTGCGAAAGTGGCTTTTCCACGTACACATCTTTTCCGGCCTCCATAGCCCAAATAGCTGCTAGGCAATGCCAGTGATTACACGTCGCCACAACAATGGCATCTACATTTGGCGAGGCAATGAGTTTGCGAAGGTCTCGAAATCCTTCGGCCTTGGGAAAGTTCCGTTTTGCCGTACCCAGACGTTTTTCATCGACATCACAAAGCGCCGCAATATTGAGGCCCTTGCAGCCAGAGAACTGACTCATCAAACCACTCGCACGCCCACCGCAACTGATAAAGCCAAGGTTGACTTCGTTGTTCGCGTTGGCAGCGAAACTCGGCTTCGCAGAAACAGAAGAAAAGACACCGAAGGCGGCCGCCGAGGTGGCTGTTCGTGTGAATTGTCGGCGTGAAATCTTGGACATATTAGAAACCTCGTGTGATTTGGTGAGGGCCTATTCTTACCGAATTCAGTTCGCGTTGCCATTGTACGTTCGGCCACCACGAAAAAACGACGCAACGAATAGCGGTCGTAAAACCCACAGGCTCGATGTAAGCACCGTCTCAACGATGAAGCGCGCCGCAGGACAATGCCTTCTTCTCCTTTTTCCAATAGAATGGCGATCGATACGCAAGCACTTGGAGCCCCGACGAAGGCATCACCGTGGATCGCCAGCGGGCTAATCGTAATGACTTCCACCGATTATCTTTACCGTGACGATCTGGCGGAGGTGCACATTGCCGGCTATGGATTCCATTGGGAGGGCGCTGCTCCCATGATTCTTGAGTGGCTACGGCAGCACGGTCTGCATGATGGTCTGATGGTGGACCTGGGTTGCGGTGGCGGCCAATGGTTGGCAACAGCTGCTGCTGCTGGCTATGAGACTGTTGGCATCGACGTTTCGGCCGCAATGATTCAACGGGCAAAGCGCAATAGCCCGACCACAAAGTTCATTTGCGAGTCCTTCGCTGATGCAGACATCCCAGACTGCGACGTCGTCACGTCGTTGGGTGAACCGCTCAACTATCTTAATAGTGGCCCATTGATGCAGCGAACCATCAAGAACGTTTTTCGTTCGTTGCGAACCGATGGCTTGTTTATCTTCGATGTGCGGCATCCGCCTTCGAAGCCAGTTGCGTCAATCAACCATGTGAGGAACGATGACGACTGGTTTTGTTACGCGCGAATTGAAGAAAACGCAAAACGGCTGACTCGTCATATCACAACCTTTCGCAAGGTAGGTGCTCATTTTCGCAGAGCCGACGAAGTGCATCGCTTGAAGCTCTTTCCAAGAGCCGAGATGCTGACGTGGCTTCGCGGAGTTGGTTTTCGAGTCCGCGTTTCTCGCAGCTACGGCGACTACGAGTTGACGAAAAGGCAGTCGGTTTTCTTGTGCCGAAAACCCTAGCCCATCAACGCTTCTCGCCGCACAACTTCTTTGGCCTTGGCTATCGTTGATCGCAGAAGGGTCTGTCGTTCTGTCATCAGCGTTGGAGCGACCACGCGAAAAAGATACAGGTGATTCGCAAAACGCAAGCCGGCGAAAGCGATTGACCGCGGCACACGGCAGCGCACTTTTCCATTCCATTGGTGGCCACCGCACCTCCCTTTGGCGTACCGGACAACGAAAATCGCGAAAAACAGTTTACGAGAACGTTGACGCATTTATGAGATTCCAATGAAATACTCCTCCAGTTTGGCGTTAACCTCGCCTATCTTTTTGCAACAAGCAGAGCGCGACGGGCAAGAAATGTGAAGCCAATCGCAGTAAGAAATACCGCATTCGGTAAAAGCGTCAAACATTCGTTGCTTACTCATCAAGCCCTGCTAAAGTTGATGGCTGGATCAATACCTAACTGGAGTATGTATGAAAGCCAGTGGCCACGCATTTTGCATAGCAGTCGCTACAGTTTTTGCTTTATCGGCAAACGCGTCGGCGCAGGTAAATGGCCTGTGGATATCAGACGCCAGTTCGTTCACTACGGTGATCGGTGTTCCACCACAGTTTGGGGTTACATCTATCGACAACCTAAACGAAGGTGAAACAGGTCAGCTGAACCTTTTCCTTGGAGCTGAATCCGATTCGATTCACGCTGCTAGGGGCGTTGAAGTGAACATTGGCGGAGGAAATATTACAAACGGTTTTACTGCCGACAGTGGCAGTGAGGTCAATATCACTGGAGGACGGGTTGGTTCGCCAATCGAAATCAACGCAGGCAGCCTCGTGAACATGCGTGGAGGAAACATCAACTACGGTGCTATTCCCGACATCACAGGCTTTGGCGGCTTTACTCAAGGCGTGCTGAATATAAGCGGAGGACTTGCGACAGATCTTGAAGCGAGCCCCGGTGGCCAGGTAAATATCAGTGGCGGCACGATCGCCGGCACATTGACGGCCCAATCAGGCAGCACCGTCAACATTGACGGTGGAAGTTTTCGAGTAGGGCTTCGTGCTGAATCTGGTAGCGTGATCAATATCTCCGGAGGCAATTTAGGTCCCGAGTTTATCGCGAACGATCGCAGCGAAGTAACGATCAGCGGCGGAAGGTTCGGGAGCTTTAAGGCCGGCGATGACAGCATCGTAAATATTATTGGCTCCGATTTCATGCTCGACGGTGTTGCTCTCGACAGCTTGGTCGCAGGAGAAGCACTCGCCATTTCGGAACGCGACAACAGCATCCTCTCTGGATTGTTCGCTGATGGAAGTGAGTTTGACTTCGAACTATCTACCACCCTGCGTGACCTTGACTCCGATGGTTTCTCAAGCTCCGCCTTGCTTTCGGTCATGCTGGTCGATGACGTTGACTTGTCGGTCGATGAAGTCTGTTCGGCTCTCGCCACGGGTACAGCGGACATGGAGTTTGATATCAATGGCGATGGAATGGTCGATACCAGCGACTTGAATTCTTTCATTCAGGCTGAACAGAGCTTGCTGGGTGACCTGGATTTCGATGGAACGGTTGCCTTCGCGGATTTCCTAATCCTATCCAGCAACTTCGGTAACACCGACGCCGCCCATTCGAACGGTGATCTAAACTGTGATGGCGAAGCTGCTTTCGCCGACTTCCTCCTGCTCTCTGACGTTTTCGGCCAGAGCTTTTCAGCAGAAGCAGCAGCCGTACCGGAACCCAACGCCAGCCTGTTACTATTGGCCACAGTCACGCTGTTGGCAGCTCAACGACGCCGAAGACGCGCATTGGCCGCTGTTTGCGTCGCAGCCTAGTTCGCTTTGCTTAGCAAGAACTTTCGTAACCGCGCGAGCTGATCCGTATTGATGTGATCCGCGTCCGCGTCTAGCAACTCTTGCCACAGCGCTTCGTTCTCGGGAGTCGCCCAGAAACGTACTCGCCGCTTGGCTTTGTGTGCTTTGGCGATCACTTCGCGTAGTTTTTCTCGCTCTGCTTCAGGGAACTCGCCTTCGCCGCGCCATTTGAAATGGTTTCGCCAATTGTCGCTGATCATAGGCATGAGACGTGGGGCCATGTCGGTTTCGAGATCCGACAAGCGACCGTCGAGTCCGCACAGGCGATCTTTGTCTGCTTTGAGTTGATCGAATGGACGGTTGCCACTGACCACGACCGTCACCGCAGCCTTTCCACCTTTCTTTTTCGCAACCAACATCTCCCGATAGTTGTTGAGGGACTTTTTCAAGAGCTCGTACGTTGGCTCGGCGGACGTTTTAAAGTCGATAAGCAGCGTGAAATCGGGACCGCCTTCGTGCACGCTGCCTTTGTTAGCTTTGACTCGCTCTAGCAACGGATCGAGATAGAATTTTTCGAGCGTGCGGCCTGGCTTGGTATCGCGTCGGTTGTGAGCGATCCGCAGCTCGCCATCGATCGCGAACACGTCTGCTTCGACGCTACAGAAACCTTGATCGAGCGCGTCTAGTAGCGGTCGATCGTGCTCGTAGTCGTTGTGCGCGTGAGCCTTGGGAACCGGCGTCACTGCCTGCGCGAACAGCGAACTGGCGAACAGGCCAAGCATGATTGCGAGTGTCTTCATATTATTTTGCTTTCTCGTTATTTGGTTTCCGGCAGCGACAACATATTAGCAAACAATCGGTACGCTCCGGGAACGCCTTGCGGAAGCTGGCGATACCAAGCATAGGCCGAGTACACATAAACCCCGTTTCCGTATTTAGCGATCAGTTGACCGCCCTGCTGCGGCGGCTGAGCTGTGTCGTGGCATTCTAGCAGCGGCGTGTACTTGTCGTCCCACGTCTTCCAGAATTTCGAACCACGTTGCTCGAACCAACCATCGAAATCTTTTCCCGTGATCACATTCGGCGTTTGAAAAAGCGGATGTTTGGGCGCGAGGATCGTAACCTCCGCCAGTTCTTCACTGACTTCTTCCGGCCCGCGACCCATCTCGTAGGGATAGGGACCAAAGTTCTGATCGAACTCGGGCGTTTGATACTGCACGATGAGCACACCACCCTGCTTCACATAAGCCAGCAACCGCGAGTTGTGAGTCCGCACATCTTCCCGCACCGCGTAGGCTCGAACTCCAACCAAAATCACATCGAACTGAGAAAGATCGCCACTCGCCAGATCCGATTCGCTCAGCATTGTCGGCGCAATCCCCAGCGGAGCGAGCGACTCGGCCACTTTATCGCCCGAGCCCGCAATGTAGCCGATCTTGGGATCGCCCAGCACTTTCGCATCTACGATTTGCACTTGCTGGACCGCGTCATGATATATGTTCATGCGACCAAGATCGCGAGCCGTGACGGTCTCAAATCCCTCGCGGATCGTTTTGCCTTCGGATTCAACAAGGGCATTGATTTGGTGAGCTTGTTCTGTTGCCTCGCCACGAATGTTGACGTCGAAGAAGACGGTTTGCTGGTCGTCCTCGCGCTCGAAGACAAGATTGTGCTCGGCCGGTTCGGAGCTCCAGCCTTCCGGCAGCTCCAAACGCAATGTTGCCTCGCTCTTTTTCTTCGATGAATTCCGAATCAGAACGGACGTCGTGAACTTTGATTCACCGCGCTGCACAATCGTCTTCCCGAGCGGAAATCGAATGCTCTTATTAGGGACGATGCTTACCGGGTAGCGAACGTTGCCGAATTCTGAGTCACGACGACGAACTTGTATTATTGGGAATAGGTCCATCGCCTTTTCGCCGACCTTAATCTTCGCAAGCATATTCATGCCCGAAGAAGGTGCTGGAAGTTGGCGCCACTTGGCATCTACTTCGTAAATCGGCTTGGAAATATCAGAACGAGACCAATGTGGGCGAGTGATCGCGACGTCGCTTGGGACTTTGATATCGTGCGTAAACTCCATCACTTCGCCAGACATGAGCTTGTCCTTGGGCGAATCAATCCGTTCGCGATCAAAACCATCTTCTGTTCGAAAGTTGAATGGGAAAAAGTACAATCTAACTTCAAGCTCACCTTGATTTGCAACGCGAATGTGCAACTGCAAATCTTCCCCCGGCGTCGCATGGTTAATGGATTGACCTTCCGAGTCCGTGACCCAGGATTCGATTTTGAACCCCGCGATATCAACGATATCCTCGTACAGTCTTGCATTAAGTCGGTTGATGTCGGAGCGTACCGAATCAAGGTTATCGGCCTCTCGAATGTGACGTTGCATGCGGTCAACGCGATCGTGCACTCCACGTAAGGCTTGAACGGTCTGCGCGGAATCGCGCGGATTCCATTCATCGAGAGCTCTCCGCAATGCACCGTCGATACCAATCAACTCTTGCTTGGCTTTCGTTATCGGCTCAGACGGCATCAGACCTTCCCAAGATGTATCTATCCCACCAAACAACGAGTACTCCGTCTCCGGCAATTTGTCTTTGCCGTGGTGGCTCACGAGCTTGTAATAAGAAGACTTGGGCCCGGGGTCGCCGTAGTGCCCCGTAATACCTTGCGAACGTTGGAAGCCCAAACCGAACCGGGCGATCTGCGATGGAGACATTCCAATCACTGGGTCGTACTTCCCAGTCGGCAACTCGATCGTCCAGTCGCCTTCCTTCGGTGGACGCCATGGCGAACCAGCTCTTGTGTAGAACTTTTTCACTTGCCAAGGTTTCACCGGGTGCCGCTGGCGAGTAATCTGCTCGGGGAACTGACTTGGATCAGCCGCAGCCTCGATCGCACGTTTGCTGAGTACTCCCGCCATTTGATGATGCCCGTGCCCATCGCGCGGATCGCCGGAAAATCGGCTAACCAAGATCGTGGGCTGCTCGCGACGGATGACTTCGACCAAGTCCTTCAAAAGCGGCACGCCGTTTTGCCATTGCTGCATGGCCTCTTCTAACGTCTTCGAATAGCCGTAGTCAGCGGCGCGCGAGTAGAACAGGTCGATACCGTAGTAGCTCGCCGCTTTTTGGTGCTCGAGCGTTCGCAACGCACCCAGCTCATCAAAAAAGTGCGACGAGATCATGTTCGCACCGCCTTCGCCACGTGTCAGGCTGAAAAGCATCGTCCGAGCACCTAACTCCCGTGCGCAGTACGCGAGCATTGCACCGTCTTCGTCGTCAGGATGTGCTACGACATGCAAAACGCTGCCGGTCGCTTGCAACTGCTTCAACCGTAGATAAGTACCGACAGCACCTTCGTCTAATTGAAGATCTTGTGCGAAGAGTGGCGCGCAGCAAATAAAGAAAAAAACGACGTTTGAGAAGAAACGCATGCGAACTCTCTGTTTTGCTGGCAATTCAGTAACCGCGACACGCATATCTTACGGTTGAATTCGCCGATCGCAAAACTTCGATTCGGGCTCGCTTAAGCAGAGAGGCTCTACTCGACCTCGTCTCGGCGGTGGGCAAGTCTGCCCAGCACGACATCGTCAATGCCGGTATCGATTGCTCGCACGCTGCCGTCGGCAAATACGAACTGACAGACGTTCGAGTGCCAACTTCCAAACGAATAAATGGGGGCATCGTCTCGCAATGATTTGGCTAGTGGGAATCCAACGCCACCAATGCGTGAAGAAGATGGTAGGTGATTTCCGTCGAAGGCCGGTCCATCAACGGGCGGAAAGCCAAGCATGTCCGATTTCACGTGAGACTCGCCAATCAGAATCGTCTTTGAAGTTCCGTCGGCCAAGTCCTTGAGTCGTACTCGGTC
>CAYNJG010000192.1:0-14349 GCA_964397295.1 uncultured Pirellulaceae bacterium | reverse complement strand
ATTGGTCATCGCCCTGTGTACCGTACATCGCTGCGTAGTCATTTCCGTGGCGGCCGTAGGAATCAACACGTTCGAATCCAAGCATCTGCATCACTTGCGTTGGCGTGGTGAGTGTTGAGTCCTGTGGAATCGCTTGCAGCTCATCGTCTCCGTTGGAACCATAGATCTGCGTGTAATCGTTACCACCTTGGCCATCGAAGATCACGGTGTCGAACGAATACGTGTGGACTTCGTAAGCATCGCTGGTGAGCGTGCCCTTGGCGTCCAGCACGTTTCCAACGTCATCCAGATCAGTTCCAGTAACACGTACGGTGTCATTGCCGTCAGCCGCTCCGATGTGGAAGGTATCAATGACTGAGGCATCGAATTCAAACGTATAGCCGGCCATGGTCAACAAGTGCGTTTGAGCACCGAGGATAAGTTCGATGTCATCGTCGCCAGCGGTTCCAGCTGCGATCACGACATTGTCGGACATGTCCAGGGTGATGGGCAGATTAACATCGTCACCGAAAGCGAGATTGAAATCGAAGTTCGCGTCTTCCCCGCGAAGTCGGGCAAAGTATCGTTCGCCTTCACGCACGACCCACGTTCCACCGGCGTCACCTTCCTGTGCCGGATTCAGCAGGTTCATTTCCTCGTCGAAGACGTCCACATCGATCGTTTCAGCGTCGATCAAGATTGCCTGAACGGCTCCACCAGAAGTGGCTTCGAACGGAACCCACAAGCCCTGGGTGCCGCTGCCGGTTGAATCCAAGTTGGACCAGTAGTCGTCCGGCGTGGATGAAAGAAGTAAAGCCTTCGAGATGAATTCAGGTCGCAGCCCTGCCTCTCCGAAGTTGTAGCCCAATCCCTCTTCCGACCCCGCAGCAAGATTGAACGAGAACGAATCGTTGCTTTGCGTACCGCCCAGCGTTCCGATCGAGTCCGGACCATCCAAGAACTGTGGTGGTTGGACTTGAGTGATGGTGTAGTCGCCAGGCAATACGTCGTCGAATGTGTAGTTTCCATCGGCGTCCGAGAAGACCGCTGCGTTGACTGGACTACCAGCAATGTCGGTTCCCGTCAGAATGATCTCAACTCCAAGGATTCCGGTCTCGGCTGGGTCGAAGACCCCGTTGCTGTTGACGTCGGCATAGACGCTACCGGAAATGTCAGTTCCCAATGCCAAGGTCGTTGGGTCACTAGGTTCGCCCGTACCGTCCGGATCGATGTCGGTCGGAT
Organism: uncultured Pirellulaceae bacterium; assembly: GCA_964397295.1. Taxonomy (GTDB): domain Bacteria; phylum Planctomycetota; class Planctomycetia; order Pirellulales; family Pirellulaceae; genus CAYNJG01. The sequence goes on along the minus strand of CAYNJG010000192.1, from coordinate 13,128 downwards.
CGGATGGGTCATCAGAGAGGTCGGATAGTGTTCCGCCGCCACTGAGTGAAGTAGCTCCCGCTTCCGCCGAGTTTGCAAGCACACCGTTGGTGAAGATGGCGGTTGGGCTTGCGGGATCAACATCCACCGTGATCTGGACGGTGACATATTGGCCTGGTTCCAGCAGGTTGGTGTTCAAACCGCTGTTGTCGAACATCTCAGCGTCAGTCGTTCCACCGTCGAATGTTGGATTGAATTCCGGTGGATCCGTGGCCGTCGAATCCGTGATCGTTGGCGTTCCAATAATACCAGCGAAAGCTCCGCCCCACTGTGCGGCCAAGTCTTCTAGTAGCGAGAGGTTTGTAAGTCGATCGTTTCCATTGTTGAGAACGGTGAACTCGTAAGTGGCTTCGAAATTGTTGGGCGTTACGCTAGAAGGTAGAGGCCCGGAAACCAATTCATTCTCTACGGACATAATTGGAATGATCAGCCCGGTCACATCGTCGGGATCGCCATTGTCGTCGGTCGGATCGTTGCGTGTTCCATCATCGTCCGTCAAGTCGTTGGGGTCGTCGGATGTGTCGACCGTGAGGTCTCCCGTAAGCGGATCAACACCAGTGGCGATTGCCTGATTCTCAAGATCACCAGTGCCGTCTCCGGTAACTGCGTCATAGACCGCGGTCGCAGCGTCGGGATCAATCTCAACGGTCAACGCAACCGTGATGCTTTCGGATTCTTTGATCAGACTTGGCGAGCTATCGAAGATGTTCGCGTCAGTCACACCGCCATCGAAGTTCGGGTTCAAGCCCGGACTGTCCGTTGTGGTGTCCGCCGTGATAGTCGGCTGACTCACGATGCCCACAAACGCGCCGCCGAATTGGGCGGCCAAGTCTTCGGACAGAGTCAGACTATCCAGTGGCGTCGTGCCCGTGTTCGTCACCACGAATGTGTACGGCACATCGAAGTTGCCTTGCACGCCACTGCTCGCAGGGACTGGAGTTCCTGCTGGCTTTTGGACGCTCAGATAAGGCTGGCCGAACGAACTGAGGTAGATCGTTGCACAGATAATACTCTGGTCGCCCGCTACGTTGCTCGCCGAAACGCCGTCCCGATCGATGTGGTATGCAATCGCCTCTGTTCCGACGAAGTCTGGGGCAGGTACGTAGAAGAAGTCGCCATTGGTCTCGATCGAAATGGTGCCACCGCTTGGCAGCGTAATCACCGTCGGCTGCCCCGGAACGACAGGTTGGCCAGCGATTTCCACAACGGCGAGGTCGCGGTTGCCAGGATCAATGTCATTGAAGATGGCGTTGCCGCCGATTGGTACGTCTTCGGGAGTGAACACCGCCACATCGTTTGCTAGAGGTGAATCGAGGAGATCTGGGTTGCTTTCCGCTTCAACGTTGATGACAACGGTTGCGTCATCGGTTGCGAGGTTCGAATCGATGATCGAATAGCTGAATGAGTCTTCGCCTTCCGTATCGATCGGAGGCGTGTAGTTGAACGTGCCTTTCGGCTCGATCGTTAGGTTGCCACCAAGCGTGGTTGGCAGAGTGATCGTGGAAATGGCTGCTTCACCCGTGGCTGGATCGACGATCGAAACTTCGTCGCCATCGGCGTCACCGTCGTTGCCGATGAGGTTACTGATAAGGTTGCCATTTTCGAATACTTTGAAGAAATCGTTGCTCGCGACCGGTGGTGTGTTGTTCCAATCGGAAGCGGTATCGACGACGTCAACGGTAATTATACCGGGCCTGCAATTGCCTGCTTCATCACACACTTCGATCGTCACGGTATCTTCGCCCGCGAAGTCAACAGGCGGTGTGTAGACGTACGAACCGTCGGGCTGAATAGTCAACGTTCCGCCTTGTTCGGTTGGCAACGTCAGTGGACCGGAGATTGGACTACCGTTTCCATCACCGATTGTGACGTCATCGCCCGGATCTCCACCAAGGTCGTTGGTCAACACGTTACCGGTAACGGGCGTGTTGATTGGCGTGTTGTTGATGTCTGGGATGACTTCAGGCGACGTGTCGAAGATCATGACGGTGAGGGTACCGCCAGCGCTGGTTCCGCTCGGGTCGCTGATTGCGTAAGGAACCTGAATGGAGCCCACGAAGTCATCGGCCGGTGTCAGGGTCAGTTCTCCGGACAGCGGATCGTAGTCGAGTGTGCCTTCCGGCATCTCGATGGTTGTCGGGAAGATGGCTTCGACCGGCGTGCCATTGATTTCCGTGACGGTGAGCGGATCGTTTTCCGGATCGGTGTCGTTGGCCAGCAAGCTGGTTGTTGCGGGTAGGTTCTTCGTACCAGACAGCAGGTCATTGCCTGCAGCGGGAGCCTCGTTCGGAGGTGTATCTGAAGCGGGTTCGTCTGGAGACACGCCGAGCGTGACTGTGCCGGTGTCGGTTGCTCCACTTGGATCTACGATCGTGTAATCGAACGTATCTTCGCCAATAAAGTCAGCTGGCGGATTATAGGTGAACGTGCCGTCTGGATTGAGCACCACGGTACCGCCTTGTTCCGTCGTGATCGTCTGTGGCTCCGTCGCTTCTTCACCCGATGGGTCGGCGATGGCAATCACGTCGTTGTCTGGGTCCGCGTCGTTGCTAAGCAATGAACTCGTGATCGGTGTGTCCGTATCCACTTCGAACGAATCGTCGGTTGCGATAGGCGTCGTGTTCTCGTAGCTGTTCGCGACGTTGGGATCGTTTAGCGGTTCGGTTTCACGGACTTCGATCGAAACGGTTGCCGTGTCGTCGTTCCCACTGCCGTCGGAGATCGTGTAGTCAAACGAATCCTCGCCCGCGAATCCGGTCGGTGGCGTGTAGGTGTAGCTGCCGTCTGGAAGTATCTCGACCGTACCGCCTGCTTCCGTTGGAATCGTTACGGGACCGGTCGCTTCTTCGCCGGTTGCAGGATCGACAATTGCGAGCTTGTCGTTCGGATTCGAGTCGTCGTCGTTTAACATCACGTTGCCATCGACGGGCGTGTCGGCGTTGGTCACGTTGATGTCATCGGTTGCGTCGGGACCTTCGTCGAGAATCGAAATCGTGAGCGTTGAAGTATCGGTGGCACCGAATAGATCCGAGATCGTGTAAGGAATTTCCACCGTGCCGACAAAGTCAGGTTCTGGTGTGAAGGTGGCTTCGCCGCTAAGCGGATCGACAACGAGTACGCCAAGCACAGCGCCGCCCTCAGTCACGGTCATTGGGCCAGCTCCCGGATCTTGGCCGCCGACGTCGGTGATGGTCAGTGGATCGTCCGTAGGATCGGTGTCGTTGTCGAGCATGACTCCACTCACCGTTTGACCGACAGGTGCCAGCAGCATGTCGTCGCCAGCTTCCGGAGCGTCGTTTTCATCCGGATCGGAATCGCCCAGCACGCTGATCGAAACCGAGGCTGTATCTGTGGCTCCGGATGGATCGACAATGTCGTAGCTGAAGACATCGGTGCCCACGAAGTCCGTCGGTGGCATGTACTCGAACGTGCCGTCAGGATTGATTGTGACTTCGCCGCCCTGTGTGGTTGGAATTGTTTGCGGAGCAGTGGCTGGTTCGCCAGCTGGATCAGCAATCGTGATTGCGTCGCCATCGGGGTCCGCGTCGTTGCTCATGACGGAAGATTCGAGCAGTGAATCGATGAAGGTTTCGAAGTCATCGTCCGTCGCAAGCGGTGGAGTGTTTTCGTAGGTCGCCGGATCTTCGGGGTCAACTTCCGGATCGATATCGACGACATGAATCGTCAACGTGCTGGGATCCACGTTGCCACCTTCGTCTGAAACCAAAATCGGTACTTCCATTTCACCACTGAAGTCGGGGTCCGTTGGAGTGAACGTGTAGTCGCCCGAAGTGGGATCAACCGTTAGTTCTCCAATCGGTTCGCCGGTCTCAGGGTCTGCAATTGGAACCGTCACTGGCTGAGTCGGATCTTCAACAGGCGTTCCATTAATCGACGCGACTGCCAACTCATCGTTTGGATTCGGGTCGCTATCGTTCGCGAGCAAGTTGCCATCAACCGGTTCGCCCGCCTCGGTGACGATGAAGTCATCTTCAGCAACCGGTGGATTATCGAAGACGGAAAGAACTAGCGTCGCTGTGTCAGTGCCACCATTGTCGTCTTCGATCGTGTAGATGACAGACTCGACTCCCACAAAGTCATCAGCAGGATCGTAGGCATAGGTTCCGTCGTTGTTTAGCGACACGACACTGCCGCTCGGTAGCGTCACGGTTGTTGGAGTTCCGGGGGAAACCGGTTCGCCATCGATTTCGGTCACGACAATCGCATCGTCACTCGGATCCGTGTCGTTGTCCAGCACATTGCCGTCTGTCGGAGTGTTCAGCTGCGTGATCGCGTTGTCGTCATTTGCGTCCGGAGCGTCATTCGTTTCCGGATTCGAGTCAGCGGTAACCGTCAGTGTTACCGTCGCGTCGTCGGTTTCACCCGATGGATCGATGACCGAATAGTCGAACGTATCTACACCGGTGAAACCGGCCGGCGGGGTATAGGTGAATGAACCGTCCGGATTGATTTCGACAACGCCGCCTTCTTCTGTTGGTAGGAAAACAGAAGTCGTAGCCGGCTCTCCCGTCGGATCGACGATGGTGATCACATCGCCATCGGGATCACCATCGTTGTTGAATAACGTCGACTCGAACGGTTGGTCCATCGTGGGCTCGAAGAAGTCATCCCCCGCGATTGGAGGCGTGTTGATTGGGCTTTCGATCGGATCCACCACGTCGATCACCAAGTCTGCTTCGACGACGTTACCCAACTCGTCCACAACTGGAATCGTGATTGTGTCTTCACCCGTAAAGCCTGCTGGAGGTGTGTAGGTATATGAACCATCGGGAGCGATCGCTATCACACCGCCGGCGTCGGTCGGCAGTTCGACAACCTCGTCCAGTGGTTGACCTGTCGCATCAGCGACAGTCAGTTCATCACCCGGGTCGCTTACGTCGTTTGTTAGCACGTTGCCATCAACGGGAGTATCCATCAACGTCACATTGATGTCGTCTTCCGCTTCCGGTGGACTATCGAGCACGGTCAGTAGCAGTGTTGCCGTGTCTGCTTCGCCGCTTGGATCTTCGATCGTGTAAGTGACAGACTCAGTGCCTACGACGCCCGGCGCGGGATCGTAAACATAGTCTCCGTCGTCCGTGATTGTGACGGTGCTGCCGCTAGGAAGTTCCACAACGGTCGGGACACCGTCGACGACAACTTGGCCGTCAATTTCGGTGACAACCAATGGTTCGGTCGTTTCGTCTCCGTTTGGATCCGTATCGTTGTCGAGCACATTGCCACTGGCAGGAGTCTCAGGCAAGGTGATGGCCGCGTCGTCGTTTGCGTCCGGAGCATCGTTGCCGGCGGGCTGTTCGGTTGGATTCGGATCCGCCGTGACAGTTACCGTCGCGGTCGCGTCGTCAGTGGCTCCCGATGGGTCGCTGATCGTGTAGTCGAACGAGTCTTCGCCGATGAAGCCTGGTGCGGGCGTGTAGTCGAACGTTCCGTCGTCGTTGATCGTGACCGTACCGCCATTATCCGTGACGACGGTCGTAGGAGTTCCCTCTCCAACGGGCTCGCCGTTGATTTCGGTCACGGCGATGGCGTCGCCATCAGCATCGCCATCGTTGCCGAATAGATCGCTGGAAACGGTAGCTGGTGTAACCGGGGCGGAAGTAGCTTCGAAGTGATCGTCTTCGGCTATCGGTGGCGAGTTGATTGGATCGCTGCTATCGACAACTTCGATCACCAATTCGTTGAGGACTGAATTTCCATTCTCGTCCACCACGGTCAGCGTGACGGAATCTTCGCCAATAAAGCCTGCCGGTGGAGTGTATACGTACGAGCCATCCGGCGCGATATCGATTGTTCCACCGTTGTCAGTTGGGAAGCTTGTCGTCTCTGTGAGCGGCTCGCCGGTTTCGTCCGCGATCGTCAAGTCGTCGTTCGGATCACTCGTGTCATTAGTCAGCACGTTCCCTTCGACAGGCGTGTCGACGGGCGTGAGGTTGATGTCGTCTTCGACTTCCGGTGGAGTGTCGAACACCGTGATCGTCAGCGTTGCCGTATCTTTGGCGCCATCTTGATCTTCTATTGTGTAAGGCACTTCGACCGTGCCCACGAATTCGGGGTCCGGTGTGAAGAAGATATCACCGTCTGTCTCGAACACTAATTCACCAACCGGTTCACCGGTTTCTGGGTCTATCAGTGCAAGCGGACTGTTGCCCGGAGTGACACCGTCGATGTCCGAAAGAGTGAGCGTATCATCGGGATTTGGGTCGGTATCGTTGAGCAATATGCCTTGAATGACCGGTTCGCCGACGGTGGTCGAGATGAAGTCGTCACTGGCTTCCGGCGGATCGTTGTCTTCGGGGTCAGAGTCTGCTTCGACGTTGATCGTGACGGTTGCTTCGTCGGTTGCTCCACTTGGATCCACGATCGCGTAGTCGAATGTGTCTTCGCCGACAAAGCCTTCCGGTGGCGTGTACGTGAACCAGCCACCGGTGTAGACCACGACTTCGCCGCCTTCGGTCGACTCGATGGTTTGCGTTGCTGTCGCGGGCTCGCCAGTTTCCGGATCTGTCAGGCTGATGACGTCGCCGTCCGGATCGGAGTCGTTAGAGATAAACGTGCTCGTGATCGGCGTGTCGAGCGGAGTAGTGAATTCGTCATCCGTTGCGATAGGCGGCGTGTTCTGGAACGTTGATGGATCATCGGGATCTGCCGACGGGTTGACGTCGCGGACTTCGATCGAAACCGTGGCCGAATCTTCGTTACCTTGCTCGTCTTCGATCGTGTAGTTGAATGTGTCTTCGCCCGTGAAGCCTGGAGCTGGCGTGTACTCGTACGTGCCATCGGGTTGAATGGTGACTTCGCCACCAAACGTGGTTGGAATCGTGATGGGAGCTTCCGCCGGATCGCCAGTTTCCGGATCGACGATGGTGAGTGTGTCTTCCGGATTCGAGTCGGAGTCGTTCAGGGTGACATCGCCACTGACAGGAGTGTCGACTTCGGTGACGTTGATGTCATCGTCGGCATCGGGGCCTTCGTCAAACACGGTGATCGTGAGCGTTGCCGTGTCGGTTTCTCCGCTCTGATCTTCGATCGTGTAAGGCACTTCGACCGTGCCCACGAAATCGGGTTCCGGTGTGAACGTGGTCTCACCTGTTTCGGGATCAACGACGAGCTGTCCGATCGGCTCGTTGGTTTCCGGATCGGTTAACGTTATCGGGCCGTCCGCTGGGTCTTCACCGTTGATGTCGGCGATAGTTGCCGAGTCATCGGGATTCGGATCGGTATCGTTACTCAGCATGTTCACGTCGGTCGGTTCGCCGACGGTCGTGGTGATCAGATCGTCACCAGCTTCAGGAGGATCGTTTACTTCTGGATCCGAATCCGCTTCGATGTTGATCGTGACGGTCGCTTCGTCGGTCGCTCCTGATGGATCGACGACCGTGTAGTCGAACGTGTCGCCGCCGAGGTATCCCTCTGGAGCTGTGTACGTAAACGATCCGTCAGGTTGAATCGTGACTTCGCCGCCTTGCGATGTTGGGATCGTTTGCGGTCCTTCCGCAGGTTCGCCGGTTTCCGGATCGGCGATCGTGATAACATCCCCGTCAGGATCGCCATCGTTGGAGACCACCGAACTGTTGAGCGGAGTATCCGGTGGCGTTGTGAATTCGTCGTCGGTTGCAATCGGCGGCGCGTTTTCGAATGTCGTTGGATCAAGCGGATTCGCTGGCGGCGCCGGATCAACGACGTGGATTGTCAGCGTCGCGGGATCCGTGTTGCCGCTTTCGTCGACGTTTTCGTACGGCACTTCAATGTCACCCGTGAAGTCCGGATCGGTCGGAGTGAACGTGTAGTCGCCAGTGACTGGATCGATGGTCAGTTCGCCAACGGGCTCGTCCGGATTCTCCGGATCGTTGACGACGATCGTAACGGGCTCGGTTCCATCGACTGTAGTTCCGTCAATCGACGCGATGCTAAGCACGTCATCGTTCGGATCACTATCGTTGGTGAGCAGGTTGCCATCCACGGGTTCGCCAGATTCGGTGACGATGAAGTCATCTTCGGCTTCTGGTGGATTGTCGAATGTAGAGAGCACGATCGTCGCGGTATCGGTTCCGCCTTCGCCGTCGGAGATTGTGTATACCACGCTTTCGGTACCGACAAAGTCTTCGGCCGGAGTGTACGTGTAGGTGCCGTCGCTAGCGAGTTCCAAGATGCTTCCGGTTGGCAGCGTAATGATCGCCGGAGTTTCCTCAGTGACAGGCTGTCCATCAACGGAAGTTACCGTCAACGGAGCGTCCGTTTCCGGATCGGTGTTGTTCGGGTCGGTATCGTTGTCGAGTGCGTTGCCGGTGACAGGGTGATTCTTCGGCGTGACGGCTCCGTCGTCGTTCGCATCAGGATCGTCGTTTGTCGCCGGATTCGGATCGGGCTGAACATTGATCGTCACGATCGCATCATCGGGCTCGCCGCTCGTGTCAACAATCGTATAGTCGAATGTGTCTTCGCCTATGAAGCCCGGTGTCGGCGTGTAGTCGAACGTACCGTCCGAATTAATCTCGACCGTGCCACCGTTCTCGGTAATGATTGTCGTTGGAGTGCCTTCTACAACTGGCTGACCATCAATCTCGGTAACTGTAATCACGTCTCCGTCCGGATCGCCATCGTTACCGAAGACGTCGGTGGAGAGTGTTTCCGGTGAAGTTGGATCACTGAACGTTTCGAAGTTGTCATTCTCGGCGATCGGCGGAGTATTCTGTTCCGGTTCGACGATCGTGATCGAGAGAACTTCTTCGGCTGGGTTACCAGCTTCATCGACGACTTGCAGTGTGATCGTATCTGCACCAACGTAGTCCGCTGGCGGAATGTACGTATACGAGCCATCTGGATTGATCGTCAGTTCGCCGCCTTCATCCGTTGTAAGCGTAGCAGGCTCCGTCAGCGGATTGCCCTCGCCGTCGGCGATCGTCAGTTCATCACCCGGATCGCTTACGTCGTTCGTCAACACGTTGCCATCGACTGGTCGGTTGATCGAGGTCGTATTGATGTCGTCTTCGACTTGCGGTGGAATATCGAAGACGGACAAATGCAACGTCGCGGTGTCGGTGCCTTCGTCGTCACCCGGCTCGCCGTCAGTGATCGAGTAGGTGACTTCTTCGGGGCCGGTGAAACCATCGGCCGGCGTGTAGGTGTAAGTTCCGTCTTCGGCGATCTCGACGGTGCTGCCGCTTGGCAATGTGACCGTCGTGGTCTCGCCCGGTATTACGGGCTGGCCCGCGATTTCTGTGACGGTGAGCGTATCTTGGTTTGGATCGGTGTCGTTCGCAAGCACGGTTCCGTCAACGGGTGTGTTGAGTTGCGTGACGGAGGCGTCGTCATTCGCGTCGGGATCATCGTTGGCATCGGGATCCGGATCGGCTTGGACCAGCAGCGTTACCGTCGCGTCGTCTTCCTCGCCCGATGGGTCCGCGACTGAATAGTCGAATGTGTCTTCGCCAATGAATCCTGCCGGCGGGGTGTACGTGAACGAGCCATCGGGGCTCACGGTGACCTCGCCGCCTTGCTCCGTTGGAATCGTGAACGGCGTCGTCGCAGCAGTTCCGGTCGCTGGATCAACAGTCGCAATCACGTCGCCATCAGGATCGTCGTCGTTGCCATCGAGCGTCGAAGTAAACGGCTCGTCTTGGACCACTTCGAAGTTGTCATCGCCCGCGATCGGTGGAGTGTTTTCCGGATCTTCGGTTGGATCCACAACATCGATCGTCGCCTGTGCGGAGACTGCGTTCCCGCGTTCGTCTTCGATCGTGTAGGGGAAACTGTCTTCGCCAGTGAAGCCGGGAGCGGGCGTGTAGGTGTAGCTGCCGTCACCATAGATGACGACTTCGCCGCCCTGTTCGGTGGGGATGGTGAGCGTCAAGCCTTCTGGGATTGCTTCACCGGATGCTGGATAGATGACCACCACGTCATCGCCCGAATCTCCACCATTGTCGTTGGTCAGCAGGTTGCCACTAACCGGCGTATCGACATTCGTCACGTTGATATCGTCTTCTGCTTCGGGCGGACTATCGAAGACGCTTAGATAGATCGTTGCCGTGTCGGTGCCGCCATTGCCATCGGAAATCGTGTAGGTCACGGTTTCCGCTCCGACGAAATCTTCCGCTGGCGAGTAGGTATAGGTGCCGTCGCTGTTGATGGTGACGGTGCTGCCACTATCGAGCACAACGGTCGTTGGCGTACCTTCTTCGACCGGCGTTCCAGCGATTTCGGTCACCGTGAGCGGATCTTCGTTCGGATCGCTGTCATTGTCGAGCGCGCTTCCGGTAACGGGTGTGTTGAGCGTTGTGATCGACGCATCGTCGTTAGCGTCGGCATCATTGTTTGCCTCTTCATCTACATCGGGAGTCACCGTCAAGAGAACGGTCGCGTCGTCGGTGTTGCCGTCGGGGTCGGTGATCGTGTAATCAAACGAGTCCTCGCCAACAAAGCCTTCCGCTGGCGTGTAGACGTAGTTGCCCAGCTCATCGATCACCACCGTGCCGCCGTTTTCGGTCGTGATGGTTACCGGAGTTTCAGGGTCGACCGGAACTCCGTCGATTTCAGTTACTAGGATGGCTTGCAGGTCGGGGTCGCCGTCGTTGCCCAGCACACTGCCGAGGATCGGTTCGTCGACAAGGCCACTTCCCGTGTCGTCGCTTGCAATCGGAGGCGTATCACTGGGTGCAAAGTCGGTGGAATCGCGAACTTCGATCGTGACGACTTCCGTTTGAGTGACGCCGTTTGCATCGGTGACTTCGTAGGTGAACGTATCGGTGCCCACGAAATCTGGGCTCGGCTCGTACGTGTACGTCCCGTCATCGTTGATCGTGACGGTACCGTTTTCCGTGGGAACCGTTGTTGGTGTTCCGGGCACGACAGGCTCGCCATTCACACCGGTGAGCGTAATCGGCGGATCTTCTGGGGCACCATCGTTTGACAGCACGTTGCCATCGACAGGCATGTCAGCCGGAGTGATGTTAATGTCCGGAGTCGTTGCTGGCGGATCTTCTCGGTAGTCGAGATCGGTGGACAGCGGCACCGCATTCGTGCCATTAGGATCCACGTTGTCGAACGAATCAGCGAGCGTGAATTCGATGTCTTCTCCGACTACAACAACATCTTCGTCGTTGACGTCAAAGCCTTCTTCGCTCGTGTTGACTGCATCGACCTCGTCCATCAGGCCGTCACCATCCACGTCGTTATGCTGGTCGATGGTTTCCTGAGGAACGCCATGACCGGCTTCGACAGCGTCAGGCAAGCCATCATTGTCCGAATCTGTGTCGAGGAAATCTGGCGTCTCGTCCCCGTCAGCGAGCAGTCCATCCGTGTTGACGGGAGTTAGTCCTCCACCACTTCCCGGACTGGTTTCGTACGCATCGTTCAGACCGTTGCCATCTTGGTCTGCTTCGTTAAACTCGGTCTCGGGATTGTCGAAAAGTGGAGACACATAGTCAGCCGTAGCCTGCGCCTCCACGTTGTCGGTGATGCCGTCGTTGTCACTGTCGATGTCACGGAAGTCTTCGATTCCATCACCATCGGTATCGACAGGAGCTTCTCCCAGTTGATCCCACGCCCCGTCGCCATCCGTGTCGGTGAATTCGGCTTCTGCCGCTTCGTCATTGGAGACAATGCCGTCGCCATCGGTGTCTGCGTCGATCGCCAGTTGATTGCCACTTTCGACAAGATCGCTGATGCCGTCGTTGTCACTGTCGAGATCACAGTGGTCGTAAATTCCGTCGCCATCGGTGTCGAGATCCCCGACGGTTGCTTGGGAAATCTCGAACTGCGAATCGTCGAACGTCACAAGCCCGATCTGATCGACTTGGCCGTTGCTTCCGTTGACACCCACGCCGGTGTCGTTGTAGAGGTAGGAACGGAACGTATAAGTCGTTCCCGGCTGCAGTTCGTAGTTCAGCGTTGGTCCACTGCGGAAGTTGTACGAGCTGTTATCCCGGTCGATGCGGAAGTCTTCGAACAGCAGTTCGCCATCGGTTGCGAATCCATCGGCGGAGACTTCAATCGCCATATCGAAATCAGTAAAGTTGTTACTGCCACCGCCGGTATTTGACGTGCCGTGATTGAACTGCGTCAACGTATTCACAGCGCCTTCAAAGTCTTCCAGCGTGGTGAATGCCATCTCGACGTAGTGGTCATTCGCGCGAGCCTCGTCCAGAGTCGCACTTGTCGCGCCTTCGATATAGAACTCGAAGAGCATCCCGTTATCACCGGTTGCCGGGTTTCCATTGGGTTGCAGTGACGTGAACCCGCCGCCGAGGATTGCATTGGCAGAACTCGCCACGGCGTGTTCGGCTCCTGGGCCAAACGCATTGTGACTGCCCGCGGTACTGCGACCACCATCCAAGTTGTGCGTCCAGGTGAAAGCCCCCGAGGCACCGTCGGTTACATCTTGCTCATGGCTATCGAGGATGCCGTCACCGTCAGCATCCGCGTCAGCGTTGTCGGCAATTCCATCGCCATCTTTGTCGTTAACGCTGCGATAGTCGACATCCTCGTCATCGGTATCATCGTTGGCCAAGTCTTCAATCGGAGTGTTAACAACACCATCGGGATCTTCGTAAGAAGCGCCGACCCCATCACCGATTCCATCGCCGTTGTTATCTTCACCGGGCGTGAGACCACTTTCGCTGGAGTCGCTTGCTCCGTCGTTGTCGCTATCGGTGTCCAGATAGTCCGGAGTCATATCTCCATCAGTATCTTCCGGCACCGAGAATTGACCATCGCTGTCGGGATCAAACGAATCGTCGATGCCGTCCATATCGGCATCCATGCCGCTTGGAGCGATGTAGGACTCGGTTGACTGGCCTTCGACCACATCGGGAATGCCATCGTTGTCGCTATCGAGGTCACGGAAGTCCTCGATTCCATCACCATCGGTATCGACAGGGGCTTCTCCCAGTTGATCCCATGCTCCGTCGCCATCCGTGTCGGTGAATTCGGCCTCAGCTGCTTCGTCATTGGAAATAATGCCGTCGCCATCGGTGTCCGCGTCGATCGCCAGTTGATTGCCACTTTCGACAAGATCACTGATGCCGTCGTTGTCACTGTCGAGATCACAGTGGTCGTAAATTCCGTCGCCAT
>CAYNJG010000191.1:0-14492 GCA_964397295.1 uncultured Pirellulaceae bacterium | reverse complement strand
GCTCGCACCTTTGACTCTAAATCGTCTTTGCCGGCGATTTGGTCAGCATCCGATTCGAGCCCCAACAACTTGACTTGGTAGTTCGACTGTAGAAACTTCAAAAGCTCTGCATCGTTTCGAAGCAAAATCGATTTTGCCTGACTCAGTCGAGACGCATCAGGCAATTCAAGCGTCAGAATATCGCCATCAATTTGTGTCTTTAAACGCTCGTTCTGAATCGCGTCGACCGTTTGCATGCTGGGCGAATCGTCGACGAACACCAACAAGTCCGGCAGATCGGTCCGGAACGGTCGCTCCGTGAACCCGTACATCATCCAAAGTACGAGACCGATCAGACTAAATCGAATCGTCGCAAGAAACCATTTGGTCCACACCGGCCAACGGGTTTCTTCGCGCAAGTACAAACCATAAACAGCAATCGCAGAAGCCAACAAAATGACAATCGTTAACCACGGTGGCCACGGCGCAACGAACTCAAATGCTCGCTGTTCGCCAACGGAAGACGTCGATTCTTGGGCAACAACGAGCTTCGTCGCAAGCGCGCACACCGCGGCAAAAAACGATTTCACATATCGTAGGTGCTTCATACTCGTCCGTTCCCGAAGTACCAAGCAACCGCGGTCTCTGCCAACAGCAGCACCAAGAGCAAACCAAGCATCTGACGAAAAAGTGGCGCAGACTCGAGAGCCGAATCGATCGACTCGTTGGACGAAATCATGTCCGAGGCCTCGATCGAATGCGTTTGAAACTGACTTGGCAAATCGGTGATTGCTACACGGTCCGGTTCGCTGTCGCGATAGTTCGCCAGATTCACGGCAAATGGAGTTAGCTCTTTTCCGTCCGATAGACTCGCTGTGTAGACGCCATTATTGTGCGTTTCGGACCAACTCCAAGTTGGTAGCGATGGATTGTCTTGAATCGCAACACGCTGTTCGTTTTCTTTTTCGTCCCGAACCAGCACATATTCCGACGAACCATCGATGGGTAAAGAACTACCGATCGACTGACCGACCACAACGTTTTTCGAGTCATCCAAACCACCAACGGCATAAGTCAACAGTTCCTGAACAACAGGAGGAAAGCTGGGCCAGACACTCCACGCATTCCATGGCGTCGACCGACCTTCGTACTGAAGCATGGATTCCTGCGAGGGAGCCGTCGCCACAACAGCGAACCTTCCGCCCAATACCGAGTGTTCGATAATGGCCGGATCTCCGTTGCTAAACTCAAGCGCCACCCTTGCGGTTCCCGTCTCCGGTCGCTTCATTCGCACGTAACTCCAAATCGGCGTACTCAGCAGACCCGATTGTTCCTGTCCGCGAAACGGCTCGATCAACGGATGCACGTAGTCCCCCGGCGCGAATGGATACAAACCGTATGGCATCGTCACCAACAGATCCGTGGGCAAGATGCGGGCCTGCGAATTGTCATTACGACCTAGCAAATCATTGTGGTTTTGCGGTCGCGATTGATCGCCAAGAAACATCACGATGCCGCGGCCTTGGCCCATAAAATCGCCTAGTTGAGATGCTTGCTGTGACGTAACACTGCCAACGTTGCAGAGGAAAACCGCATCAAACGGCTGAAGGTCTAGATTGCCAAGTCGGTGATCGCGAACTGTTCGGATCTGGACACGCGATTGCTCCGATGGAGACAATGCTATCGCGATATTGCGTGCAGCCCGAGGTCTTCCTTCTACGCACAGTACATGAACGGTTTCGCGAACGGTTACGATTTCATGGCGTTGATTGTCAGCACTCAATGCGTCGTCGTTTAAGTGAAACGATACGACACGCGAGCCCGGGGAATCGAATTGGTACGAAAACGATGCCGTCGTTGGCTGGCCGGAACGCAGTTCAACCGTTTGCTTGGATGCCAGGCGTTGGTCGACGCGCATCTCGATTTCTTGTGAACTCATCCCCGCGTTCGACCAAGACTGGACAGAAACGTTCCATGAAATTGTCGAACCTTGGATGGGAACTGTTGCGGAACGCTTTGCAGAAACAATTGCCGAGTTGTCCGCTTGCTGGACGCCCACATCGACCGTCACCAGTTCCGCAAGCGATTCAAGTTCATCTACTGTCTTTCGCACATTTGAATCAGAGACTTGCTTCCAAGTGCTGCGTCCCATATCCGAAAGCACGTACATGCGATGCTTCGTCAGCCGTGGATGAGAGTTTCGTGTTGTTTGTAGCGTCTGCTTCGCAAGATTAAGTCCCGTTGCCAGATCTGCCACACAATCGCGAATCTCCAGCGATTCGAGCTCAATCAGAATATCGTTCTTGGCGTACGCTGGACTGCCTACCACCGCTATGGACGGATCGGACATACGCAACAACGTAAAGCCATCGCCTTCCGGGCTTGTCTCAATAATGTCGCGAACAATCTGCTTCGCTTGATCCAGTCGAGACTGCCCGTCCGATTCGTAGCCCATTGAATAAGACGTGTCGACAACAAACAAATGATGATGCGGCGGACGAGAGCCGAGCGAACTGCCTTGCGACGGAAGCAGCTGCCAAAGCGGATCGGCTAACGCCAATGCCAACACACACGGAATCGCGATTCTTAGCAAAAGAAGCAACAGTTGCTCGATCCGCATTCGTCGAGATTGCTCTTGGATCGCGGCAAGTAAAAAATCCATCGCCGCCCACGGTGCTTCACGGTGTTTGCGGCGATTCCACAAGTGTAGAAACAACGGTACCAGCGCGACACTGGCCCACGCCAGCATACCGACGCTACCGAAGAAGCCGGCTGCGAAAACCGTCGCGCCTATCATGACAGCCTCGCCCTTCGTTTCGCGAGGAAACCCGACAACGTTACATCGAGCGGCTGATCGTTGCGAATCAGAAGATAGTCAACTCGCAGATTGTGACACTGTGTTTCAATCTCCTGGCGGAATTCATCGATCTTCTTCTGATACGCGCGGCGTATTCCGCGCGGATCGACCAATGATTCCGGTAGCGCCTCCATACCTTTAAAAAGTGTTTGACGGCGAAAGGGAAAGTCCAATTCCGCGGCGTCCAATGTGTGGGCAACGATAACATCATGTCGACGATGACGCAGATGCTTAACCCCTAGCATCAGCTGTTCCACATCGTCGAAGAAATCACTGAAGATCACCACGATTCCGCGACGCCCAAACCGATCCGCCAATTCGTGCAACACACGCCCTGTTTGTGTTTTGCCTTTTCCCAATGACGAGTCGATGGTGTGTAGCAGTTGTTGCAAATGCGATGGATTGCTGCTCGGACGCACGATCGATCGCACTTCCTCGTCGTAGCAGCACAATCCCACCGCGTCTTGCTGTTGTAAAATCAACCACGCTAGTGAGGCGGCTGCAGTGGCGGCATGATCGAGCTTCGACCAAGGCGAGTCTGGGCCTTGGTATTGCATGCTTTCGCTAACGTCCAAGACCAAATGACAGATGAGATTCGTCTCGTCCTCAAATTGCTTCAGATAGAACTTATCTGTGCGACCGAAGACTTTCCAATCGACATAACGCAAGTCATCACCGGGCGTGTACTCGCGATGTTCAGCGAACTCGATCGAAAAACCGTGCGCCGGACTGCGATGCGAACCAGCAACGTAACCTTCCACGACGTGCCGTGCACGCAGTGCTAGATTTTGCAGCTTAGCCAGCGTCTGCGGATCGAAATACTTTGGAGAGCTGCTCACCGTCTGGTGTGTCCTCTACACTCGGAAGCGAATCGATGAGCCGAACGATCAAATCGTCCGTCGTCAGTCCCTCCGCGTCAGCATTGAAATTTAAACGTACGCGGTGTCGCAATACGGGAAGCGCGACGCTACATATATCTTCGCGCGTAACGAATTGCCGGCCTTGCAAGACTGCTCGGGCTTTCGCGCCCAACACAAGATTCTGACTCGCACGCGGCCCCGCTCCCCACGTCACGTATTGCTTCACGAAGTCCAGCGAATGATCTTTGCTTGGTCGCGTCATCCGAGCCAGATGCAACGCGTCCATGGCAACGTGGTCGGCAATGGGTACGCGGCGAACAAGTCCGCACATGTCCATGATCTGCTGAGCCGACAACGTGGCAGTAATAGAATGCGAAATGTCTGCCGTCGTTTGCTTGACGATTTGCAGTTCTTCCATTTCGCTCGGGTAGTCAATCTTGACGTTAAACATGAACCGATCTAGTTGAGCTTCCGGCAGTGGGTACGTGCCTTCTTGTTCAATCGGGTTTTGTGTCGCAAGGACGAAGAACGGTTGCGGGATCGGCCGTTGCTCGCCACCGACAGTCACTTGGTTCTCTTGCATTGCTTCCAAGAGCGCTGCCTGCGTTTTAGGTGGCGTTCGATTGATCTCGTCGGCCAAGATAATGTTGCCAAACACTGGGCCGGGCAGAAATCGGAGCTCGCGTTGGCCCGTCGTCTTGTCTTCCTGAATCACCTCGGTGCCGGTAATGTCGGAGGGCATCAGGTCGGGTGTAAACTGAATGCGACGAAAATCCAGCGACAGAGCCTCGGCCAGCGACCGAATCATGAGCGTCTTGGCCAGCCCAGGAACTCCAACAAGCAGGCAATGACCACCAGCGAACAGAGCAATCAGTAGCTGCTCAATGACGTCTTTCTGGCCAACTACCGCTTTGCTCAGCTCGCGGGTAACTTGATCGCAGGCGCTACGCAGGCGTTCTGCTGCCTGGAGATCCTGGTTTGATTGTTCCATCTTGCGTCTGTGCCTTGGCTTGACCTGGGAATGATGCCGATACTTCTATTGTGGACTGGATGTCCCGTGTTTGCCAACGACCAAATTTGTCGTAAATTACAGTGTTGAAACATTAATGACGGGAATAGTTGGGATGACTGTAGAAGAATTTGACGAAGTGACCAAACGACGGTTTATCGAAGAAGACCGAGAAGCCTGGAATAGCATCTGCACCATCCTCTTGGGAATCATTGCAATCGGCCTCGTCCTTGCCGTTTTGGCCGTTTGGATCGTTCTATAACCAAGTGTGCGCGACGCTTTACAACGCAATTCAACACGGTGTGACTTCATCAGTGACACGCTGTGCATTGCGGAACGCTACGCTAAAAGGTGCGTTCGACCCGACAATGCGAATATCATGACGCTATCCGTGTGGGGCGAAGTTTGATGAAGGACGACGACTCAAACAACCCCTACCGAGCACCGTCAAGCATCGCGTCTGATCTGCCGAGCAATGTAGATACGTCCGTCGTCGCTTCGCAGATCCGCGGGCCAGCAATCGGACTGATTGCCGTATCCGTTGCCTGCCTGTGCTTTCTCGTTTTGTCAGGTGGGATCACCATCTGGTACCTCATGAGCGGCAACTTGCGAAAACCAGCTGCAAGAACCGACCTGCTGCTCCACCTAATACGACTTGGCATCTACGGATTGATATTTGTGTTGAACGGATTCGTGCTCTATGGCGGAATCAAGATGATGCAAATGAGGAGTTATGGATTCGCCAAACTCGGAGCGGTTCTAGCGATCATCCCGTGCTTAGGTCCGTGTTACTTTTTGGGAATACCCTTTGGCATTTGGGCGTGGCTTGCGTTAAGTAAGCCCGGCGTAAAAGATGCGTTTAGGTCCTAGACAAATTTCAGTCGTCGAATTTGAATGCCGCCAACTCGCTGGGGCCTGCGATCAAAAAATACCCAGGTACAACCAGCAGATTTCCCGACGCAACGTCGTTTGCTGATAAGTCGATAGGCTGGCGGCTCGGTTTTCCATTGGATTGGTTCAACACGTAGATTTTCGACTCTTCGTTCTCGACAACCGGCCAGTACACTTTTCCGTCCGATAGCAAACCACGACCAACTCCCGTCGGCTGTGTCTTTGCATCTGAAGGGAACGGATTCACGTCGACCTTCGTACTCCGTCGACCCGTATACGCATCAAGCCACCACAGACGGCGACCACTCAACACCAAATGATCGTCGGCTCCCACACCTAACACCTGAGTCACATCACTCGGCATAGATGTTTGCCAAATTAGCTCACCCGTATCGCGATGTAGAGCGAAGATTTGTTTCGAGTCCGACGGCGCAACAATCACAAGGTCCTCGTGGATCAAGCACGGCGTGAGGTCGCGTATCGAATACCAATTCTGATCGGTCAGGTTTTCTCGCTTTGGCCCACGGCGTCGGTATTTCATAAGCCACCGGATTTCTCCATCGGTTGCCGATACAGCTGCGACGGTACCCAGATGAGTACTGACGAAAAGCGTGTCCCCGTGCTTGGTTAGCAAAAAATTGTTCGTTGCTTCAATCACGTTTTGCCCCAGAGTCTCCGCCGAGCAAATGCGAGTTCGCCACAACTCGTTGCCGGTAGCAACGTCGAAACACGCCACGTAGTCCTGGGCCGTGTTTTCGCGAAGCCGCATCCCAATCCAGCAACGCTGTTTATCGTTCAGTGGCGCACCCTGAAATGACCACTGCGGACCAGCGACATTGATCGGACCGAACTGAATGGCACCTTGGCTTTCCAAGTTAAACCCAATCAGCGCCGAGTTCACATGCCCACCAACGCCCTGATGCGAACCAATGGTCGCCGTCGCGATGTCATGCGAAGCAGAAAGCGTGAATCTTAGTTGCCCCAAACGCACGTTCTTTTGATTTCCAAACCTTCCGGCAACTACACCGATTTGGTTAAGACTTTCGAAAAAACTACCGTCTTTCCGCGATGACCAGGACGGCTCGCCAGTTGCCAAGTCCAGACAACGCATCTTCGACTCATCTTTGATTAGCACACGACCATTAACAACGATCGGGAAGTGACTACAGGGTTCATCGCGTTTTTCGCCTGAGGGCTCATCGGGAAGATTGTAGCGGCGTTCTGCCGAATGATCCGACGCGGCAATCGCTGTTAGTGGACTCCGCCATATTGGCTCAACAGGAATATCGATTTCGATATCGCTCGCGCGATTGCGTGACGAATGGCCAGCAAACGTCGACCAATCCTTTGAATCTTGCTCTTCTGGCCAAGCATGACTGCTCGTGATCATCTGCGACAACATCGTTGCGTACACGCCCTGCTTGCCAGCGATGGAGCCTGATGCGTTTGGCCAGGCTTGCTTGAGAATAGCCAGCTCTGCGGACGCTCGTTGTCGATTGCCTTCAAGGATCGATGTCAGCACCAACCGAGCCCAAACATCCACAAGCGGAATATCACTGTCAGCATACGCATCGCCTGAGGTGCGGGTGGACCGCAAATCTCTTGCAACTGCCGATGGAACTTCACCGCGGTTTACTCGAACCCAATACGGCAAACGTTTTTGATTCAACGGCCACGCCAACGATGCGTGGATTAATCGAAAACTACGGCGACCATCGGCATATCGCCCTTCTTCTAACGCCGCGTCGCCTAGCGCCAATAATGCGTCGTCGCCGTACGAACTATTAAACGCGTCGTTCGTCAATCGCCAAAGCAGCTGTTTGTCATGCTTGATTTGTGATTGCTCAAACCAACGTTTAGCCAGCGGATCGATGCGATCACGGTAATTCGAAATCGTCTCGGGCGAGTCACTAACCAGTGGAACAATAAGTCGATTCACGACGCGGCCAAGCGGCTTGTACCTCGCAAAACCAAGCGCCGTGTCTTCGTCGAGCAGCGCAAGCTCTTCGAGATCGTTTTCCGAAAGCCGCATCAGCAAATCGACCGCTTCGGTCCATTGTTCATTTTTCAGAAACTGATGGATTCTTTCGAGTTGCCCCTTTCGTTCGCTACCGATGTCATCAATGTAGACCGTCGACGAAAGTTCCGTGCCGGAGGAGAATCCATCGATCGCGTTTTCGTCAAACACTCGGATGCGAATGCGTGGATTGTCTTGGCCGAGCAATATCGGCGCAGCAATAAGCAGAAGACAAAGTGTTGGGCTACAAATCGCGCGAAGAAGCAAGAGCATGCTGCGATTGTACCGCACGCGACGCGCGATCGCTTAGCCTTCGGACGTAGCAAAACCTTCCAAAAGGCGTCCTACTTGAAACGCACAAAAGCCGAACACCATCATGATGAGCATCTGGCTAAGCCCAAAGGCACGGCCCATCAGTCCGGTAAGTTCCATGAAAATAGCGGCCGGCAATGAAACGAGGCCAACGTACTGCAGCAAACGACCCAAATATCGCATCACGCTGATCCAACATGGGCACTTGTTCCAGGAACAAGCTCCGCTGTTTTGAGACGCCGAGCTCGCAAAACATCCAAATAAAACATCGTGCTCAAGGCGGCCAAGATGAGAAACGGCATCGACATCATAAAGATGATACTCCAGAAGTAACCACGAACTAGGTTACCACCATTCTCGGCAACGCTCTCTTTGCAAGTCGGGCACGCCTGCGCAACACTGACGCAGATGACGACAAACAACAGAGCGATAATGGTTGAGCGAATAGTCTTCATTTCGAACCTCGAATCTACTTCCTAAATCATAGGTTTCGCCAAGTCGCCCGGGAAGTGAGCATTTACGCGAAAAAAACGAGTTAAGCCAAAATCATGCGGCTCCTGCGGACTTCAGGAAAAGAAAAATCAACACACCAGTCACCGAAACGTACAGCCAAATGGGAAACGTGAACTTCGCCAAGCGGCGATGGGCCGCGATCCCACCAGATAGTGCATAATAGAACGTCATAAAGATCATCGGCAACGCCACAACCGAAAGCAAAATATGACTTGCCAATACGGCTAAATAGATTGGCCGCAAACCATTGTCGACAGGAAACTTCGTGTCGCCATGCAGATGGTGGTGCAAAACGTAGCTCACCAAAAAGACAGTGGAGCAGACAAATGCGGACAACATCCAGCGCATGTGCACGCGAACTCGGCCTCGCTTGATTTCGCGAAAGCCTAACACCAAGCATGTCGCACAGCAGCCGTTCAAAAAACAATTTAGCATTGGCAGGAAGAGCAACTTGTTTTCACTGTCGGCCGGCGGCTCCTTGAAAATGATCCAAGTAAGAAACGCAATCGCAATCCCACTGATAGCTAGAATCGCAAGCCAAGCTCGTTTTGCCTGAACTTTTGAGTTACTCATCGCCAGCCTTGGAATCAGCAGACTCCTCCGTTTCCGCAACTGGTTCACTTTGGACGTCGACACCAGAAGGTGATGTTTCGGCGGCGAGAAGCTCATCAACTTTCTGCACACACTTTGCGTATTCGACGGGTTCCATCACGTTGTAGGTGCCGTGAAGTTCTCCAGCACGATCAAACACCGCAACATCAGCCGTATGCGTTTCGTCGGCGGCAGGTAGGCCAAAAATATCGTGGCCAACCTGCTTCACGTATTTCATATCTTTGCCAGTGAGAAACTTCCACGTGTTGTGG
Source organism: uncultured Pirellulaceae bacterium (assembly GCA_964397295.1). Taxonomy (GTDB): domain Bacteria; phylum Planctomycetota; class Planctomycetia; order Pirellulales; family Pirellulaceae; genus CAYNJG01. The sequence continues at coordinate 5,191 of CAYNJG010000191.1, read as the reverse complement.
TCGGCGGAGAATCGATTGGCGTACTTCCACAACTTCGTTGGAGTATCGTCGGTGGGCGCAACACTGATCCCAACACACTTTACGCCTTTGTCTCTGAACCGCAGGTGGAGTTTCGAGATTTCGGTGTTCTGCTGGACGCAAATCGAAGGACAGTCGGCGAAGAAAAATGTTCCCAACCAGATCTGCCCAGCGAGCTCACGAGAGTGAAACGGCTGGCCAAGCTGATCGGTGAATTCGAATTCTGTCAGTTCTTTAACTGGCGCAACGTAATTCTCGTCAACCTCAGAAACAGAGCCCGGTTGTGGTGCAGGCCTATTCGACGCCGTCCAAAACATCGCCGAGCCGCACGCGAGAAAAAGTAATGCCACAAAAAATAGAAGTGTTCTGCTCATCTAACTTTTTCTGTTCAACCAATCTAAGCCGAAACCATTTCGATCAGTGTCCGCCACCGTGGTCGTCACCTGCGTGCTGGTCGGTTGCATGTTCGCCTGCGTCATGGCCATCCGAGTGACCGTGATCATCGTGCCCACCTTCCACTTCTTCGACAACTTCAGCAGCGTAAATCGTTCGTTCTTCCGAGTACTTTGACATGCGATTTCCAATGTCCGGAATCAGCATCAAAACAAGGAACACCGACATCATTCCAGCAGGAATTGTAAGGACGTATTTCCAGTTGGCTTCCCACGCCAAGTGCATGAATACCAAGATCACAAGCATCGCTTTGACGGTCGAAACGCCCATCATGAAAATCCATGTTGGTGCTTTTGCAAACGGCCACCATGGTTGCACCGTCAGAAAGGAACACATTGTCAGAGCGCAAAGGCACAAGAACACGACAGCGTATTTCCCTAGCCCACCATGTGCGTGATGCTCGTCGCCGTCGTGACCATCTCCGTGAACTTCGATATGAGAATCAGCCATTGTTCTTTTCTTCAATTACAGAGTGTGAGTTTCTTCTTCAGCTGTCGACTGTTTCGTCGATTAGAACAAGTACAACAGCGGGAACAGGAAGATCCAGACGAGGTCGACGAAGTGCCAATAGAGCCCGATATTCTCCAGGAATCCCGCTCGCCGGGCATCCAGCTTCATAGGGAAGGCTAACGCAAACAAAATAAGCCCAACGATGACGTGAATCGCATGGAAACCGGTAAGCAAGAAGTAAGTGCTTGACCACATATTTCCGCTTGGAATCATCATCGGCAAAATAAGCCAAGGACGTGTACCGCCTTCGTGAGCAAACATTTCGTTTAGGCCTTCGGCGGCATCTTCCGAAGTTACCAATGCATAGCCAGCAGCACGTTGCTTCATTGCATCGGCTTGTTTGTTGAAGTCATCTTGCTTTGCGATAAGCGGTGCACGAGCCGCAGCGTCATTGGCATCGATGGCATCCAACTGTGTTTGAATCTGCTGAACCTGGGCCAATGCCTCAACAACTGCCTTGTCGACGGTAACTTTCCCTGCGTCGAGGTCCGCTTTTACATCATGGAAGTGTTCGTGGCTCAGACTGTGTCGATGGTAAACAGTATCTCCGAGCAGCTCGAGTGCGGCCTGGCGTTCTTTGTTCGTGTCGGCTCCGGCAGCAGTACGCTCAATGTGATTGACGAACGCTAAAAGGCTTTCGATCTTCGTTTTGCGTTCGGACTGCACTTCACTTAGTTCTGTGCCATCGGCTTCCACTTCATTAATGGTCCCCAGAGCATTTGTCAGCTCGGTTCGCACGGCCGCGGCGTAATTCAAGTCAGGTTTTTCATAGATCAGACTATGTGGCTTTTGCGGATAAATCCCGTGTGCGAACTTCGCGTTGTACTCGTATCCCTTGATCAACAAGAAGACGAGACCAAACGCAAACGTTATGTACAAAAAGATCTTTGCGAGCGCCGCTTGGTTTCGCTGAGCGTATTCCATCGCCAATACGATCGTGACACTGGAGCAGATCAGAAAGAACGTGTTGATCGCGCCAAGATACTCTTCGATATGCACGTCATGGGGCGATGGCCAGGTTGGAGCACCGAACCGAAGTACGATATAGGTTCCGATCAGGCCCGCAAAGAACATGATCTCGGTGGAGAGGAACAACCAAAGACAAAGCTTGCCGTTATTGAGTGGCAAAGCCGGTTGATACTCTAGATGAATGTGGCCGTGGTCGTCAGACATGTGAACTAATCCTAAAGAACCGTTTGGACTGCAATTAGCCCAAGTACCAATGGTAGGTAAACAACGGATACCTTCAAAAGTTGTCGTGCTGCTTGATCGGTCTGGTTTCTGTGAAACCGCCAAGCAGCATTGATTTGATAAATTCCTAGCAGCGTTGCCAAAACGGCAAACGTCCAAGATGGTTTAGCAAGCAGTGGCATCAAACTCGCAAAGAGCACCACGATTGCACCAACGAAAGAAAGCAATCCGGCCTTTCGACCGGACGGGTCAGTAGTCGTGATCATTTGCAAACCGGCGCGGTCGTATTGTTTTCGATAGATCCACGCGATTGCGATGAAATGTGGAAACTGCCAAAGAAACAACAGTGCCAACATCCCAGTGACATTCCAGTCCATGGAGGAACTAACGGCGGACCAACCAATCAGGATAGGAAGCGCACCCGAAACGGCGCCAACAACCGTATTCCAATGAGACCGACTTTTCATCGGTGTGTAAATGCAAACGTAGACGACCCACGTCACGATTGCCCAAATCGCAGAGTGCCAACCGACCGTCAGCACGAGGTAGCAAGTACCTGCGACGAGCGTCATAACGCCGAATGCCACGACTTCGGCAATACTCATCCGTCCCGCCGGCAATGGTCGATTTGCCGTTCGATCCATGCGTGCATCCACATCGGCTTCAAGCCACTGGTTGAACGCCCCAGAACTGGCGGCGATCAACGTTGTTCCAAGCAATACGTGAAATAGGATCACGAGATCCGGCGAACCTAAACTCGCCACGAAATGGCTGAGTGCAACCGCAACCAACACCATCGCGGAGATGCGAGGTTTGACAATCGCCATAAGATCTCGGAAGTGAGCAGCCAACGCGGATGACTTCGACTGTACTGGGATCGTTGTCATGCTCATGAAACGGCCCCCACAACTATGGTCATAGAAGAAGCTCTATCCATCGAATTAGTTTTTGTGACCGCTGCTTTCGCTGGTTGGAGTGCGTAGGCTCGCGAGAGCCGAACGCAATAACAAACGCATACAGCCAAGATCAGCGAGCCAAGTGCAACGTGACCGGTAACAGTTATCGCTTGGCTCATACTGGCGTTTTGCACCGTCGCACCAACCAGGGTGTTGTGTACGGCGATTTCATAGGGTTGATCCGCTTTGGCTTCTGCGAAGACCGGAATGAAACTCGGCCAACCATATTTCGCTCGCCACGTTGCGAATCCGAGTGCAACCTGACACGCCACCAACGCAACCAGAATCCAAGCAGGACGCCTAAGCAAACGTTGCATCTTTCGCGACTGGACCCCAACACGAATTGTTTGAGCGAAAACAATAAATGCTGCGATCACGTGAAAGACAACCACAGACCGAAAGAGTGCGGGCGACCAATCGATATTCGGATGCCTTAGGTGAGCACCGAGAACTAGCTGGAAAAAAACGAGCGCGAACAGCAACCAACCAACAATCACCGACTTTTTACTTATGTTTGAATCCGACTCAGTATGTCGCATCGTTGTCCAGTAGTTCGACGTCAAAACGCACAACACGATCGTTGCCGCGAAGAACAGTGGGCCCGTTACACCATGCGCTCGCGCGAAGTCGGTGCTAGACATTCGGACTCGCATTCCGCCCAGCAGCCCTTGTGAAATCACGAGCAACAACGTCGCGAAACCTGCCCAGCGCATCCAACGCCGTCTGTCATACTTCCAAATGGCAATATTAACAGCGATCGTCAGAATACCAGCCAAAGAACCAAGAAGGCGGTGACCATGCTCAATAAACAAATCCCATGGCCCCGTTACCCATGTTGAAACCGGATACAAAAACATGTTGTATCCGTAGGTTGAGGGCCAATCGGGTACAGCCATTCCAGCATCGTAGGTGGTAACCAATCCACCTACCCAAATCAGCGGGAATGTTGCGCACGCCAAGACGACCGCAAAAAAATGCGGCCATCGTGATCGTTCGAATTGCGAATCGGCGTCTGTCATTAATCCGCTGATCCACCCTCTGGTGGTGGCTGTGTCTGAGGATAGTAGTCCTTGTCGGACTCTGGATCACCGTACTCGTAGGGTCCACGGTAGACGATTGGTTGGAAATCGAAGTTACCGTGACCAGGAGGACTCGGAGCCATCCATTCCAAGGAGTTCGCTCCCCAAGGATTTCGGCCCACAACTTTTCCGAAGAACATGCTGTAGATGAAGTTGAAGGCGAATATGACTTGGCAAGAAACCATTCCAATGGCACACCAAGTCATGAATTCGTTCATGGGTTGCAACTCACGGAACGTTTCGTAGTGGTACGGATCGGCGAGCCGTCGTGGGAAACCAACAACGCCCAAGATGTGCATCGTGTAAAAGGTTCCATTCAAGAAGATGAACGTCAGGAAGAAATGCAACTTCCCAAGCGTCTCGTTCATCATCCGTCCGAACATTTTCGGATACCAAAAATAGATCGCTCCAAACACGGCCATCGCAGTTCCACCGAACAATACATAGTGGAAGTGGGCGACGATGAAGTACGTGTCGTGGATAAAGATATCGACCGGCGTTGCCGCCATGAAGATGCCCGATAGGCCACCGATGATGAACATCGAAACGAACGAAAGGGAATAAAGCATGGGCGTCGTGAATTGAAGGTTACCGCCCCAAATCGTGCCGAGCCAGTTGAACACTTTCACCGCACTAGGAAGCGCGATCATCATCGTCGAAACCATGAATGTCATGCCGAGCACAGGGTTCATGCCTGAGATAAACATATGGTGGCCCCAAACGATAAACCCGAGGCCAGCGATCGCCGAGATGGAATACACCATTGGCTTGTATCCGAAGACAGGCTTGCGCGCAAAGCAACTCAGCATGTCCGAGACCATGCCCATCGCGGGCAGGATCATGATGTAAACGGCCGGGTGGGAATAGAACCAGAACAAGTGCTGCCACAACAAGGGTTGGCCACCGCCGCTGGCTGCCGGACCGTTATTCACGACCAGCCCTTCCGGCAGGAAGAATCCTGTACCTATCAGCCTGTCCGTTAAC
>CAYNJG010000190.1:0-14636 GCA_964397295.1 uncultured Pirellulaceae bacterium | reverse complement strand
TTTGTGCCTCGCGTCAAGCGTTGCTTCGAGACTGCGATTAATGAGCCCCAAGTTCCCGCGCCAAGTTAACCCCAGAATTTCCGTTGCCGCCGCAGTCTCTTCCGCGCGAAGCTCAGGCGATCCGTGCGGCGTTGGCTCACCGTTGGTTAAATCCAGTACGCCAACACGCTTGCCTGCCTTAAGCAGTCGCAGAATACCACCGCCCATGCCGAGCTCGGCGTCATCCGGATGCGGTGCAACTACGAGTACATCTAGGTCGGTGAATTCCATCGCTCTTACTGGTAATCGGCGTCAATAAACGCATCAGGAAATGCTTTTCGAAGATCAGCCACGCCGTCTTCGGACAACTGAACGCAATACTGAATATCCATGGACTCGAGCGTTTTGATTTTCTTAAGCGACTCAATCGCCTCATCCGTGATTTGGCAGCTTTGCATGAATAGCTTTTTCAAAGAAAGACCTTCAAGATGCTTAATGCCTGCGTCGGAGACCTGTGTACCATCGAGGACTAAGGTCGTAAGGTTCTTCAGCTTCGCGACGCTTTCCATACCCGCGTCGCTGACTTGCGTGTTCCACAAGTCCAACGTCGTAAGCTTCGTCATTTGTTCGAGGTTGGCCAAGCCGGCATCATTCACATCGGTCTCGGCCAAATTTAGCGACGTGAGCTCCGTGGATTTGGCCAAGCTACTAAATCCTTCGCCATTGATCGGAGTTTGGCTGTCACGCAACGAGAGTTTCGTGAGCTTCGGCATCTCCGACAAACTTGCTAGAGCCGCGTCGTCGATAAGCGATCGCAGCAACTCGAGCTGGACCATATTCTTCGCCCCTTTGATTTGCTCAAGGCCCGGCCCTGTGATGGGGGCATCTTCGAGAACGAGGACCTTTAGGTTGGGCATGCCAGCGAACAGTGCCATGCCTTTGTTGGTCATGCCGGCAGTTCGCATCTTGACTTGCTCGAGCTTCTTTAGCCCTTCAAGTTGAAGAAAGCCATCGTCAGACAACTCGACGCAACCACGCACATCCAGCACACGCAGGTTCTCAAGACCCTTGATCTTCACCAAGGCTTCGTCCGTGATGCGATGGTAAAGGCAAAGAATTGCTGACAGCTTCGGTAGCTTCGGAAAGACATCAAACGCATCATCGGAGAGATAAGTATTGCGGCGGAGAAAGACCGTGCGCAATTGCGGCATCTTTTCAAGATTTTGCAGACCCGCGTCCGTTATTTCGGTATTCGCCAAACCGACGTCGACTACCGATTCAAGTTTTACCAACTCGTCAAATACGCCGTCCGTGATTAGCGAACCCCACAGACGCAGCTTCTTCAATTTTGGCAAGCCCGCAAGCAGCGGCACTTGGTCATCGCGAACTGCTAGGTCCGAGAAGTCCGCCGAGGTGATATTCCCATTGTCATCCTTCACCGTTCTTGCGCCGACTTCGTTAATCACAGCAAGTGCTTCTTCGCTGTCCGGCACTACTGGTTCATCTTTGGCTTTGGCCGCGTTACCTCCATTGCCGTTGCCTGCGATTCGAGGTTGAGGACAGCCTGTGATGAAAGAAATCGCGAGGATGAGCAACAAACAAGGAACCGCGGCGGATAACTTAGCGGGCGATAGCAAACGACGAATCATGCGAACTCTCGTGATGACTTTTGGCGGGGCTTAGTAGGTTTGGCTGGTGGGTCCTGTTCGCTTTGATCGTGCTCAATCGTATTGATGTGTATCAAGCGACTCGATTTTCCCTTTGTTTCTACATTTATAGGGAGGAAACCGCCGAAAGGGTACAGGGCAACGGCTCAAACCACGCGGTAATATCGGCATTTGAACGTTGGAGGCTGGTCATCCGTCCTCCCTTTGACGAATCGAAAATGTCATCAAGTTGAACATCACGCCGTTCCACACCGTAGAAATAAATGGTTACAATCTCGGTTCCAGTTTTTGAGTGCGACGTGCGGTCGGTCTAATGGCAAGCTGGTTCAAAAAATTCGACTGCAATTTCAGAATAGCCTTATTAGGGAGTTTAGCTAAGTATGACTCATAAACAGAATCGTCGTCGATTCATTAAGACCACAGCCGCAGCGAGTGCAGCCGGTGCGGGCTTCTTCGCCTCATCAGCACCTCGCGTATCGCGAGCCGCTAACGAACAAATTGCTTTCGCATGTATCGGTATCGGAGGCAAAGGGTCCAGCGACTCTGCCGACGCCGAAAAGAACGGTGACATTGTTGCCATCTGTGACATCGACCAAGATCGTCTTGATGGAGCTGGCAAAAAAGAAGGATTCACCAAAGCTAAGTCGTACAACGACTGGCGAAAGATGATCGACGAAATGGCCGATAGCATCGACGCCATCACCGTCAGTACTCCTGACCACTCGCACGGCGTAGCCGCGGGTGGATCGATCGCTGCTGGCAAACACACCTTTGTGCAAAAGCCAATGACGCGCACGATCTGGGAAGCTCGGCAACTCGGACTACTGGCGAAGAAGCATGAAGTGAAGACTATGATGGGCAACCAAGGCACCGCCTTGCCAGGTCTGCGCAAAGCGGCGGCAACCATCAAGCAAGGTGCTCTCGGGACTGTTACGGACGTACACGTCTGGACAAACCGTCCCGTTTGGCCACAAGGTGGCGAGCGACCGGCTGAAGCTGAAGTTCCTGAAGGCTTGCACTGGGATCTGTTCCTAGGCCCAGCCAAAGATCGACCGTACGGACGTGGTTACCACCCGTTTTCCTGGCGTGGATGGTGGGATTTCGGAACCGGTGCTTTGGGCGATATGGCATGCCACACAGTGAACATGCCGTTCATGGGACTCAACTTGCGTGACCCAGTAGCCGTAACGGCCGAGACTGCCGGTCACAACAAGGATAGCTATCCCAAGTGGTCGAAGATCCTTTTCGACTTCCCCGAGCTCGACGGTCGACCTGCACTCAAACTGCACTGGTACGATGGTGGTCAGCGACCGGACGTTTCGATCTTTGCCGACGGCAAGTTCCCATCGAAGACCGACCGTGATGGTAACAAGTCGATCTTCAAGAGCGGGTGCTTGGTTGTAGGCGGCAAAGGCCAACTATTCTCGGGTGACGACTACGGTGCGAAGTACGACCTAATGGGTGGTGCCGAGCAGCCGGAAGTTGAGTTCGAGAAATCGCCAGGTCACTTCGAAGAGTGGGTACGAGCAATCAAAGGTGGCCCGGAAGCTACTTCGAACTTTGTTGACTACGCTGGTCCTTTGACGGAAACGATTTTGCTCGGGAACCTCTCCGTATGGGGTGGCGGCCGAGTTGACTGGGATCCAAAGAAACTGGAACCAGTTGGACGACCAGAACTGATGGACCTTGTGCGGCCTGAATACCGTGCCGGGTACGAAATGCCATCGGTCTAAAGTGGTGGTGGCTTCAGCCGCCAAACTGCACAACATTCAAGCCGTGTGAGTCCAAGACTCATGCGGCTTTTTCAATGCACTAGGCCGACTCACCAAACGAAGACAACAACATCAAGAAATCCGAGAAGTCAACGACGCCGTTGGTATCAACGTCTCCGTCGGCTGGAACAGCTTCCGTTTTTCCAAAGTTTGTAGAAAGAATCAGAAAGTCAGCGAAACCAATGCTGCCATCAGCATTGAAGTCGGCCGTCATTGGTTCCACCGTATCGCTGCTCCGGTTCAAATAGACCTGACTGACATCAGATTCGTTTACCGAAATAAGGTCGAGGTCACCATCGTTGTCGATATCGCCTAAGGCAGTAGAGATAGTGCTACGCGAAGACTCGAGACGGACGCCTGCGTCATGAAAACGTCCTGCTCCATCGTTCAACCAAACGCGGTTCGCTACTCCTTCGCCGTTTGAAACAAACGCATCCAAGTCGCCATCGGAATCTAAGTCACCTAACGCCACATGCGATGAATTCCCAGGCCCCAGTGGCTGCAACGTATCTAAGAAAACACCAGCACCATTGTTCAGCCAGACACGGCTAGCGTCTTCTCCTGTGGCGAACAGATCCAGATCATCGTCTCCGTCGAAATCGCCGAGGGCCAAGTGCGACACACTCGCAATGATCTCGCTCTCGCCAACGGTCATTCCTCCCAAGCCGTCGTTAATCAGAGTCGTAATGGCTGAATCGCTCGCTGTCACCACATCGACGGTGCCGTCTCCATTCACGTCGCCAACCGCTAGAACTTTGGTTTCTCGACCGATCATCGGTTGCGACGATCTATAATTCGTACCCGTTAGAAGTGAAGCATCGCCATCGTTTACAAACAACTGATCTCCCTGCGACGAAGCAACGAACAAATCCAGATCTGAATCACTATCAAAATCAGCCAACGCCAGATCATGCACTTCGGCATTGACCATGGACGGCCAGCTCTCAAGACCATCTTTCGAACTCCCAACGACTGCCTGCCACTGGCCGTTGCCGTTGATGTCTCCAACCACCGAACCAACCCTACTTCCCCAGTCCCTGCTACTAAATGTTCCGTATTGAGCCCCCGATTCGACAAGAACTGTGCGATTGTCTGCGATGATGGACACGACAGAGTTGCGGCGACCGCGGTCCGTCAGAAACGCTTCATTCGTTCGCCCGTCACCGTCGGAGTCCACCAAATCGATGTCGACGATATCCTGGTTCTCGCCAAAAACGACGTTTGGTTCAAATACCCATGTGTGCTGTGGATTGTCGGCTATTACAGTTATCGACTCCGTAGTTCTCGACACAGCACCAAACGAATCGATCGCAGAAACCGCGACGGAATAAATGCCTGGCTCGCTATAAGTGTGACTCGCATTGGAGTTCGCTGTCGCGTTAGTCCCTGTTCCGTCGCCGAAGTCAAACGCATAGCTCAATGAGCCGCCGTGGTCGAACGACGTGACGAAAAACTCTGTTGGAGTACCTGCAACGGGAAGTGCGGCGGGATCGAGGAATAAGCTTGGTTTATCTGGCGATACGTTGCTGACGAAGATCAGTGATTTCTGTTCGATTGCATTACCATCCGCGTCGCTGACCCTCACAGATATGAGCGTCCCTTTGTTATCGTGGCAGAAATCTTGGCAGTGGCCCATCACGTCTAAAAAAGAATCCCAATCGATCACGGGAGCTGGACCGATTGCGTCATCGAATTCGCCGTCGTTATTCAAATCCCACGCAAAAGTAAGTTCGCTCGCAGGACGATTTGTGGAAGCTACTGGAGTGAACGCTGTGCCCTCGCGGAATCGCTCCGTCGCAACCTCAGCGAGCAGCCCGTCGTAGTCTAGCGAACCGTCGAGCGTCCATAACTCTTGGCCCGTTTCTTCCGTGGTGACAATCATTACTATTTTGTCATCCGTCGAAGCAATATCAACGATTTCCAACGCACGACCATCGGCCACCTCGACCAGTTGAACAGTTTCGCTGCTGCCATCAGTAACCCAAACATGGCTGTTAGGTGTTTCGCCGTCAACGAATACGGTCAATCCCTCACTCTGCGCCAGTAAAACAGAACCATCCGTCGTCTTTAAGAGTTCGGGCTGCCGAGATCCATTCAAACTAAACAAGAACCTCTCTGAGTCCACGAAGCCTGAGGAATAGATCAATGGGCTCTCTACCGGTTTATTTCTATCGCTGTGAATGACCACATTCTGTCTTTCGTCGTACCAGCACCAGTTCGTCGCTGGGCATTCGCTGTCGACGGGCTCCATTTCACCGACGCGATAAATTGACAGTTCATGTGTGTGGAAATTTGAGCCAACTCCGTACCAAGTGTCATACGTTGGATACGCCCTGACGCCGCGACTTCCGGAAATTTCACCGGTCATAAGGTGTTGGAACTCGCCATCTCTCAACAGAGAGTACGCTGCAGAGTCGCGACCGTCCGTGACATTCCTGTAAAGACCCCCGCTTGGGAATATACCGAAGAACGTTCCAAACGGCGGCGGCGCCAAGCCAGGCTCTTGAGGATTCGCCGCGGTACTTTCGAATATCTCGCGTGGTGTCCGATAGGTTACCCCATCCGTCGTTCCAACAATGTCCAGGCCGTTCTTCGTTTCGAAGTAATGTATGCCTTCGACAGTTCCGACGAACTCGCCAACCTGAACTTCCTCGGAACCTTCTTGGGTCCCGTCCGTACGGAACATCCTGTCTTCGTGGCCGTAGAACAAATACTCATTGATTTCGGTCTGAAACGACAATCCAACAGGTCTTATGTACGGCACGGAATATGTGACGAACTCTTCTTGCAACTGAAAGGTGCCTTCCGCCGTACCATCGGATATCCAGGCCCGAACATTTGCGAACATCTCTCGGCTCTCCTCGAGCACGAATATCTTATCCCCGAACAACCTGGATTGAAAAACCGAATCGTGCGTCCCAAAGTTTGCTACAGGAGAACCCTGCCCCTCAGGATCTTCGGCACGGTAGAGCGTATTTTGGCCTTCTTCGGTGACGAAATAGAAGGTGCCCATCGAATTCGTCAGGCGTCCCCTTGTCATCGCTTCAGGGACTTCCCACCGGTACGTGAAATCCGTTGCAGGCCGTGTGCCAGCCTCGGTACCGTCAGTCTGCCATCGCTCGTCGTCTATATCGAAATACAGCAAGCCATCGTTCTGCGAAACGAATTTGGTCGAAGCCCCCGGAGCGATATCCCTTAGCAGCGAAGAGCTCAAGGACGTCAACAGATTCCGCGACTCGAGCAGCTCAAGGACCAGTCGCGACTCACACAATTCCTGCATCACTCTCTCCTCCAAGCCCGGCATAGATTATCCTATGCTCATCGGCCAGTCAAAATCGGGGAGAGCCAACACGCCGAAAAATCGATGGCGATTTCAAATACACCCCTCTGCAGAATCAAAACTCGCGTTGCTCATTAGCTCTGAAGCCGCAATGTTTGACGAAACGCTCTGCTGCGACAAGACCGAACCAACAGGGAAGTAAGCATCATGATCGAGTGTCGTTGCAAGTTGTGCGGAACGCAAAGTAGTTTCACTGAAGAACTGGCTGGGCAAACCGTAGCATGCCCCAACTGCAAGCAGAACATGGAGGTTCTTTTTCCTCCGTTAGACCTTCCCCAAGAAGTGACAGAAGGAGGCAGCGTTGTCTATCACCACGAGCCCAGTTTCCGAGAGCTTGAGCCAGCAATTGGCGAAGACGCCAACATCGAACTGATCTCGAATCACATTCAAGAACACATCGGAGATATTGGTGGTGTCTTCCACGAACTTGTATCCGACCTCGTTCACATTGACATCCATTGCGTTGGTCCTTCGGAAGATCGCCCGTTTCACACGCTCGTCACCAGCGGCATGAGCGATCGGCCCATGAACTGTCCTCCAGAAGAAAAAGACTGTCGGTTCGCTGAGCTAATGATTTGCTTGCCGCCAGAATGGCCGCTTACTCAATCGGCGCTTACGTCGGAAGAAAACTACTGGCCCGTGCGGTGGCTGAAGCGACTGGCCCGGTTTCCGCACGAGTACAACACGTGGCTATACTTCGGTCACACAATTCCCAACGGCGATCCTCCAGAACCGTTTGCGAGCAATACTGGATTCACGGGCTGGATTTTGCTTCCTCCTTGCCTCGTGCCGGATACGTTTTGCGAACTTGATTTGTACGGCGACAAGAAAATCAACTTCCTCGCGATGCTCCCACTGTATGATGAGGAAATGGAATTGAAGCTCCAAAGCGGAACGGAAGTCGTGCAAGAGCGACTCACTGGCCGCAAGGTGACTGAGCTACTTGATCTCGAACGGTTGAACGTAGCCTACGACGATTTCTCTCCTTTTGAATGAACAAAACATGCCCTATCCATCACGCCGCCAATTCATCGCAACCACACTCGCGACGGGTGTCTCACTTGCGTCTTCGGTTTGCGAGGCAATAGAACCGCTGAAACGCATCCACCCTCGCATCAAGGGGCTTTCCTTGGCGACTTATTCGTTGCGGAAGAAGATGCGGTGGTCGCGTGGCGAGAAACAGGCTGGCGGCACGTTGTCGATGATGGACTTTCTCGATTATTGTGCAAAAGAAGGCTTCGATGCGGCGGAAATGACGGCGTACTTTTTTGAGCTGCCCGTTTCTACGCAAACCATGAATCAGCTGAAACGTCGCGCTCACCTTCTGGGCTTGGACATATCTGGCGGAGCGATTGGCAATGACTTTGGTCATCCGCCAACGAGTGATTTCGGTCGCAAGCAACTTGAATACACCGCACAGTGGATTGACGGCTACGCCGATTTGGGCGCACCGACGATTCGAATCTTCGCTGGCAAGAGCCGACCGGATGGAGCAACCGACGAGCAAGTAATCGCAAATGTGATCGCAAATCTTGAAACCATTTTGCCGCACGCCGAAAAACGTGGCGTCATGCTTGGGATCGAGAATCATGACTTCGCCGCAAATCTCGACGTACTAGAGAAGATCCTAACCAGCATCAAATCCGACTGGCTTGGAGTCACATGGGACTCGGCTAACGTCGCTACCACAGACGACCCCTATGCGGACCTCGCTCGTATCGCCCCGTATGCGATCACGGCACAAATAAAGGTTAAAACTCGTGTTCAAGACGAACTAGTTGATGCCGACCTTGCGAAACTGATTCAGATCCTCAAAGACGCGAGTTACGCAGGCTATCTTGTGCTGGAATACGAAGAAGAGGAAGACGCCTACGATGCGATTCCGAATTTCAAAAGAGACGTCGAGAAGGCAATGAAGACGGGACTGGGCTAACAAATACTGTACCGGAAGACACGCTCGAGTACGCAACCAGTAGGCCGCCGCTTCTATTTAGATCAGCGGAACCATGATGCATTCTGGCATCATACGGTCCCACCGATCAGACCAACACGACGTGGAAAAAGGCTTTTTTTGCCGCTCCCTTGTCGAGCAACAGCAAAATCCTGTATGCCTAGTACAATCAATATTGGAGAAATCAAAGTAGCAATCGACGACGCTTTGCTGACAACGAATTCATGATCGCAGATCCCAAACGATCCAGAAAACCCAAACGAAGCCTCCGTACGCGCTGGCTCGATTTCTGCGAAGACACAGATCACTATCTCAACAAGGGAAAGCGTCACACCACGCATGCACAGGGATTCGCCCTCCTGTTCAGCGCCATCTTTCGATGGCTGCGGTTCAAACTGGGACTCGACTGGATTCGTACCTGGTGGCTGAAACGCCTTTCGGACCGCGCACTTCGCAAAGCCCAGAATGTCGAGACAAAAGGCTTAGCCAAGTTCATCGAGAAACTAGAGGCGACAGCGACAACAATCGGTTACTCGGTGAAGTCAGGTTCTGCGTGGCTGTACAAGCTGGTTGTTCCTGAAAAGCTCATCAAGTCTACCGAGAGAACCGTCGCCACCGCGTCGTCTAGCGTGTCAAAGACAGTCTACGAATTGATCGTTCGCATCACCGAACGGCTTTTCCCCAAGTGGCTCCGTCAGCGATTCAATTTTGTCGGGAAAGCGTTCTCAACTTGCTACTTCTTCTTTACGGCTTGGACCAAATCCCGTGACCCCATGAAGCTCGCCTGGTCGTTGCCAGCGGCTTTGTTAGCAGTGCCGTTAATGACCGCCATTGTTCTTTCATTGATTTATAACCGGGCAGACAAAATCCAACACTACCAACAGGCCTTGGCGGACGCGATTGATTCACGAGACGAACCAACCGAGCAGCTTTGCGTCAGCAAACTAACGCAATTGGGTTACCAGAATCTCGACCGCTCAGAATATTACGCAGCGTACATGCTAGGCGAAGAAGGCAACTGGGACGAAGCGGTTGAGCGCATGCGAGGCATCGCACCGAACGAAACCGCAGGCTACGCCCCCGCACACATCTGGATAGCCCGCTATCTAATGTACGAGGACGACGATGCCGAGAATCGATGGCAACAGATTGAAACACACGCTAAACATGCCCAATCGTCTGCAACCGGTCGGCAAAGTGATCTAAAGAATGAAGCCAAACGCATGCTGGCTCAATGCGAATTGAACAAAGGGAATACCGAAGAAGCAATGGGGGAGCTTGAGATACTGAGCAATACACGACGTGATTTGTATTTCGAATTGCTTGAGCGATATATGATGCTTCGCGATCGAGAAAAAATACGATCGTTCGCGGGCCGCGTTGATGCTTTCTGTAATCAAAGAATCAGAGAAGCACGGGACGACAAGCCCGCATCTTCGTCCGACGACTTAGACGAAGATCCTCCCGTGCTCACTGCAATGCACTACGCAACCTGGTCCAAAGCCGCCCGCGTACTTGAAAAAGATCCTCAGCGCGCGATCGACATCCTGAGTGACGGACTTGTCGCTCACCCTGGTGCTGAGCCTATCGAGAGCCAACTCCAACCTTTGCTATACAGCAAAATTGCCTCGGCCCCGCTTGATGCACCAGAAATGCTTGAATGGCTTTCGAAAATCTTTCAAATTGACCCCAACGATTCGATTGGCATGGAGAAGATTGGTCGAGGCGTCATTGAACAAGACCAACTTGTGCGAGAGATTCTGAATCATCTCGAAGAAAAAAACTTGCTTCCCCCCAAAGTCTGCATGCACGCGGGAGATGTTGCCTGGGGAGTTAGTCATGACGCACCGAAGGCCATCGAATACTACGAATGGGCAGCAAAGCTAAGCCCCGACCTTGGTAGTGCGTGGAATAACGTCGCCTGGATGCGAGGATGCGTGGACGAAACTCGTGATCTAACGATCGCGTTGGACGCAGCCAACCGAGCGATCGAACTGGATCAGAACGCGGCCTGCTACGAGACGAGAGGCCAGATACTGGTTCAGCTTAAGCGATGGGAAGATGCCGTCCGCGACTTCCAACTAGCGCTTAACGGTGCACTTCCCGATAGCCGCCCCGCACACCGTTCGCTTGCTGAAGCACTCGAGGCGCTCGGACAAGATGCCGCCGCTGAAGCCCACCGACGGCTCGCGGAAGGCACCTAGCCAGAAGTCGCGTTGTTGTCGCTAGGGTTAGACTCGTTTTTTCGCAGTTCGATCCATTCCGGTGAAACGAAACGTCGCAGCAAAGTTCGCATCGTGCGATCGCGTTCTTCAATCTCTTCTTGCGTCGGTTCGGCGGACTCGGCAGACGCAGCAAAGCCAAACCACGTCAATTCACTCTTCCAGTTGCAAAGCTTTCCCGTCGCATTTACCCGTTCCATCACACGCAGACTCCACACCATTCCAAAGGCATCGCGAAAGGCCTGCCATACGCGGTCCCATCCGCCCGCCGTCTCTCCCGAATACGTCGCGACTGTACGAGTCTGTAAAAACGCGGCCAGAACCGCCAACGCGATCACAACGTTGCCGGCGACGAAGTGCCACGGTGCGTCCACTGTGGTAAACGGCAAGTGTGGCAACAACAACAACGCCTGCCCAATCGTTACCAACAAGGCTGCAAATCCGAACCGGGTCAGCGTGTAATTCGTTAGGCCAACTCCAAGCAAGATCACGACAAACCAGCGGCGGGCAGGCCCTTCGTCGAGTACCGCGTCTTGCCAAAGCACCAACATCTCACCCACAGGCAACAAGAATATGGCCCACAACGAAACGACAATGAATTGCCAACCGATGTTCTGTGGTCGCTTTGCCCCAAGCACTGCCATCAGCGGGCAAAACGATGCAGTCGCGGCAACGTAGTGCAGCGCACGGATCGTAGAAGCGTTGAACGTAACGAACCAAGGTAGCAGTTCAACCACACCCAACACCAACAGAACGAACATTGCCCAACGACTCGGCGCGACTAACGTCGTATCAACAAACCGCGACCGACGCGAGGCAATCAACAGCGACGACAGAATAACGAACATGAAGTGCCGAAGGTAAGAGTTTCGCAGCGCAATCTGGCAAGCAATGCGGCCGACTCATCGAGTCCAATTAAGCCGCTGCAAGTTTCACCTTTGCTGCGAATTAAATCCAGCCGGGTCAAACGGGTCACCCAATTCTTCCGTTCGATTCTTTCGCAGACGCGTAGAAGCGTTTGCGATGGCTTCTCCGTGTGCGTCGCGATGTGCTAACACGGTCCAGTTCAATACTTTTTCTAGCTCGGCCGTCGTCAACGGATCTTTCGCAAGCCCGCCGTGTGCTTCGGTCGCAGATAGCCAGAAAAGCGATTGCTGTGGCACGGGTTCATTGATTTGCCGCAACGTTGCACCGAGATTTCGTTGCGTTACGGATTGGGGCAGTGGTGAGCGACCAAGCAGTAGAGCATAGCTGGTCTTCGTCGCGCGACCATGACAGTTTCCCTGTCCACAGCGATTGAACAAGATCGGCTGGACGTGCCGTACAAATTGGGCCTGGGTCTTTTTTGAGAGCTGTTGTTTGAGATCTTCGATTCGTTGCAAGTCAGGATGCAACGGTGCCTTGTTTGGCAAAACAGTTTTTGATGCGTTGGCTCGACGTTCGATACTTTTCTGCCAAAGATCGATTTGCGGTGAGTCAGGATCCAATTCGCGCAAAATGTAAAGTTGCGATAGAGCTTGGTCTGGCAAATCCTGTCGCAAGCACCACTGCAGCAGTTTTTCGTGGCCGACAGTATTTCGCGCATTCAAGCGTCGCGCCATCTTGTCGTAAGCAGCCGGTAAATCGGCTACCACCATGTCTACTTGCTCAGTCGACAAGTTAATTGTCCGATCGCCGGATTGAACGACGACGCCTCTCGCCTGACGCGTCACCTCGCCAGAGAACACACTGCCGTTCTTCAGCACTACCGTTCGCTCAGCCGCGGACCCCGTCGGTGAGAACGGTGACAAACTTGCCCAAAGCAGGCATAAACCAGCGATTCGGGCGAAGCGACAGATCGAGTGTTGGTGGTTCCATCCTGCGTACATAGGCGGGACCGTAAATCGGGCGTAGCATCGGCGTCAAGTGCAATTCACAGCTCGGCGGAAGAGACGGCTAGCGTGTCAATTTTGCGAGCGCTATACTTAGGAGATGGGCAAAAGTTGAATGGGAGAACACCACGCTGGCAACAGTGTGAATACCATGGATTTGGAACGACGCGAGGTCCATTTCTCAGGTCGAGTTCAGGGTGTCGGATTTCGATACACCACCAAGCGACTGGCGACGCAATTTGCGGTCACGGGCTTTGTAAGAAACTTGGCGAACGGAAAAGTACACCTCGTCGCAGAAGGCGATTCAACGGAAATCGACGCGCTGATGCGAGCCATTCAGTCTGAGATGCGTAGTAACATCGAAGACATCCAGGATGTTCGTCTCGACCACCAAGGGGCATTCAAAAGCTTCGAAATCACGCACTAGCAACATTGCGGCGAATCAGCGCGACTCGCGCCCGTATCGCCAAATGAAACAGGAACAGCATGACTCCATTTTTTGCTCAACCATTGATTGCTCAACTGGGTCCCGACTGGCTCATCACCTGGCTTACGCCATTGTGGATTCTTGGCGTTGGTGCGTTGATTGGCCTCGTCGGCCTGCTGCTCCTCTGGCTCGTGGTTTTAGTTTTCTCGCGCCGGCGGGCTTTCGACATCGTCGAGATGCTGGGCGACAGTGCACTGCTGCCGATTTTCATCACCGCATTAGTCTTTGGCCTGTTCGGCATTTTGGGTGCGTTCTTTGTACGGACACCAGAAAAGATGATCGGCTCGCTGCCTCGGTTCATCTCCACGGGAACCCAGATGATCGAACGAGAAGTCCCGATGACGGACGACACGACGTTCGAAGACATTGACTTGGACTACTCCATCATCGGCGAAGAGCTGAGCCTATTTCGCATCGAGTCCGACCAACCAATTTACATTCGCCATAAAGTTGAAGACCAAATCATCGACGCGATGATAGAAGTGAAGGCCGGCGAAATGACCGAATGGATTCGCGGTAAAGATTCACAGAGTCCAATTGGCGACGAAGAAGTTAGAACGCTCGCGGTCGCAAATCTGGGCGGCACCGACGCAACAGTAAAACTAACAATTAGTACGCGTCCCATTTTTCCACAAACGTGGGCGATGATCGTCACAGCGATTAGTGTGATTGCGGTATTCGTCGTTTACGTGCTGCAACAGATCCTCTTTCCGAAGATGTCTGCCATCGCACTGGCGACGTGCAAGTCAGAGATGGCCCAACCGATGTTCATCATCATCATGGGGCTCGGCGCGTTTGCGCTCTTCGTCTTTATGATCCTTCCGTACAACACGTTCGGTGAGGACATCAAGATGCTGAAAGACTCCGCGTTCACGACCATCATGATTCTGGGAATTATCCAAGCCGTCTGGGCTGCCAGCAAATCTGTATCGGAGGAGATCGAAGGAAAGACTGCACTAACAGTACTTTCAAAGCCTGTTGGACGTCGCTCGTTCGTATTCGGGAAATTTGTAGGCATCATTTGGACGGTTGCCGTACTGTTTGTCGTACTTGGCGCCTGGTTCATGGTGCTTGTTTCGTACAAGCCCATCTATGACGCGCGAGAGTCTTCGAAAATTGCTCCCATCTGGGAAGATGCGTATGTCGAAGTGGTCAACACGACTCCCGGTTTGGTTTTGGCGTTCATGGAAACCGTCGTGCTCGCTGCCATCAGCGTAGCGATCTCCACACGACTTCCACTGCTTGCAAACTTCGCGATCTGCTTCAGCATCTACGCACTTGGACACCTCACACCTCTGATCGTTCAATCCTCGGTGGGGAACTTACCGCCGGTGGCGTTTATGGGGC
>CAYNJG010000189.1:0-14716 GCA_964397295.1 uncultured Pirellulaceae bacterium | reverse complement strand
ATTCCGTCGGCAACCGTAGCGTCCAAACTTTCGGTCAGTTCACTGAACTGCTGGAGAGCCTCGGGCCATTGCACAGTGCCATTCGACCGATCAACTTCACTGTCAGTCAAACGGAACGGCACCTGCAACACACCGATTTGATCCGGCGTCAGTCGCTCGCTTCGCAGACTTTTGAAATCCCGCACAGCCTCGCGAAGGGCCTCGCGCTTTCGCCGTGAGTTTGCCAAACGATTCTCTCGAAGCGAGAGCTTAACCAAAGTCTGCTTGAACTGCTCACGCTCAAACCGGGTTTGCAGTTTCGCACGCCGTAGCCCTTCTTGTCGTCGCTGCTCTGCCAAGCGAGCCAACTCAACACGACTTGGCTGACGTTCTCTGGTTCCCGAACCAGCGCTGCGACTGCCTGACTGGGCAATTGATTGAGAAACGAAAGTCATTGATAAAACAAGAACCCACAAAATAATGTTGTTTCGCATCGTTCAATCTCCGGTTCACAGCTTACTTAGTTTGAATCTTCTAAGTGTATGGAGGGCGATTTGCCGGATTCCTTACCAGCTTTGCGAAGTTTTTTGAAAATGGCGGTTTTGGTGCCGAAAACACGCCAAAAATTGATGGGGAGCCTTACTTAGAAGGACACGACTACTAGCCTTTCACCTTCGCAACAATTTGACTCAACGTTGTTTCGAAATCGGCGTCGGCTTTGAACTCGGTACCGGAGATGACGAGTGGCGCGCCGAAGACCACACTATCAGCACCCATCTTCAACGTCTCGAGTGCTTGCTCAACAGTTAGCCCGCCGACGGCCTGAACGGGAATCTTCACCGCGTCCAAAATCGGTTGGAGGTCATCGAGTGGACTCAATCCCGCGATCATGTTTCGCTCATCAAATCCCGTGTGTACGATGATGTAGTCAACGCCCATCGACTCCGCTTGCTTGGCTCGTTCGACTTTGTCGGCACACAGCATCACGTCGCACATGACTTTGCCGCCGCACTCTTTCGCCATCTTTACTTGTTCGATAATACTCGCGTCATGAGCCTGCCCCATCACGACCGTAAACGTCGCGCCAGCTTTGAACATCATCTCGCCTTCGAGTCCTGCACCGTCCATCGTTTTCAAATCAGCAATGATAGGCGTATCCGGGAAAGCGTCGCGCATCGCTTTCACGCAATGCAAACCTTCTGCCAAGATTAGGGGTGTTCCGGCTTCGAGCCAATCTACACCCGCTCGTACCGCGGCATGTGCCATTTCCATGGCTTCGTCGATGGAAGTAACGTCAAGCGAGACTTGGATGGTCGGCATATTTCGACTCGATCGGCAGAGGTATGTGGTAAAAAATCTCGAACCGAAGAGCTTAAGCTATAAATGAAGGTAGCAATAGTTCCCACGGAAGTGGCCAAGATTCGCTGCCCAATGCCGAATAACCTTACAACCTTCTTAGGATCGAGATGCATTTATTCTGCAGCCATTGCGGCACCAAAAACTCTTCCGCCGATACCGTTTGCTTGAAATGCAATTCTCCCATCGGCCACGTTGACAGCGCGACAGTGACGGAGCAACCGACACCGGCTAACTACACGACTTCGTTGATCGTCGCTGGCGTTTGCGCGTTGTACCTTGTCTTTCCGACCCTGGGCGTCTTTGAGCTTATCCCGGATGCGATGCCCATCATCGGCAGCCTCGACGAAGCCGCGGCCACGACGGGCCTTTGGATTTCGCTTTCGAAAATGGGCCTGAATCCGTTCGCAAAATAGATCGCACTACGGACGCCTACTGCGAAAGGCTCTTGCCGATTGTAACGCTGGCCCCGTTTAGCGCGGCTGAGAGGCTGCAGTTGCAAGACTGCGTTGCTCAAAGCCCCAAATCCGCAGTGCATTCTGGGCTACCCTTTAGTTAACAAGGAGCCAAAGACAATGAATACCACTGCGTGGACCTCGATTTGCGACGATATTGCGTCTCTGCATTTAGCAGCTGAATCGTTCACAGCCCTGCCGAGAGAGCACCAGCCCGAGTTGCTCGACCTTATGCGACTCTCGACGGAACGGCTAACAAAGCGGCTTAGTGAAATAAAGCCCGTTACTAAGAGTCCAATCGCAGCAGCGTGCGCGGCAGATCAAGTAGCACCGATTAACGACGAAGCAGTAGCATACGTGGCGCAACAAGTAGCACCAGTCAGTGACGAAACAGCAGCGTGCGCGGCGGAACAAGTACCGCGAAAAATCGCTGCGACAGCTGTCGCTAAGAATCCATTTAAGTCGTCAAACACGCCGCTTGACGAAAGTCAAAAGCGTTTGCGTCGTCGACGTCCAAAGCGAACTCCAGCCAATGGCGCCGCCGCTACCGTTGCCATCCTGACGGAGCACGAACGTTGCGAAGGTCGAGTTATCGACCAGTCAGAAAGTGGAATGGGAGTCACGATCGCATTTGACGATACGCCCAAAGTTAAAACGGGTCAAAACATCAGAATCGTCCATCTCCGCCGACTTCGTTTGGCCAGAGTTGTGAGAATACTCAAAGACTCAAAAGGAAGATTCGAATTGGGAGTGAAGTGGATCTAACCTGCCGACCAAACAAATGAATTCTTAAAGCCGAACTCAACGAGTTCGGCTTTTTTTTAACTC
This sequence comes from uncultured Pirellulaceae bacterium, assembly GCA_964397295.1. GTDB lineage: Bacteria > Planctomycetota > Planctomycetia > Pirellulales > Pirellulaceae > CAYNJG01. The sequence goes on along the minus strand of CAYNJG010000189.1, from coordinate 12,098 downwards.
GATACAAGAAGCCCGAACTTTCTTGAGCTGTCATTTCATACGCAACACAGATTTGACATGGTCACCGCATTCCATGTTTTCGAATGCTTCTTTCCAATTGCCCAAGTCATAAACTCCGCCCACAACGGGCTCGAGATCAACCTGACCGCTGGCAAGCAAGCGAATAGCCCGCTCCCACATTTCATACGTATGACTAAATGACCCTTGAAGTGTGACCGCCTTTTGAACGAGGGGATCCAAATTGAAGTTCAGATCCTGCGGGCCCCAACCTACTTTCGTAATCCGACCTGCCGGGCGCACAAGTTCAAGTGCTTGCTTCAGAGCAATGCTCACGCCAGTGCAGTCAACAATAACGTCAGCGCCGTAGCCATCCCCGATCGTTTTAAGTAGCTCACCGGGATCGTCTTCTTCGATATTCAGCGTGTGCGTCGCGCCCAACTGCTTGGCAACTTGAAGTCGTTTCGTATCGGCACTAGTCCCGGTGACAATGATTTGACTGGCACCTCGAAGCCGAATCAATTGCAAACACATGATGCCGATCGGCCCCGGACCTTGGATGACGACAGTATCGCCAGGATTGATCATGGTTTTGTCAACGACAGCGCTATAAGCAACGCAAATCGGTTCGGTAAGTGCCGCGTGCGCGGATGAGACTTCGTCCGGGATGTGGTGCAAAATCTGCGGCCGTACGACCATCTCCATCGTAAAGGCACCATCGATCAACGCGCCGTAGCCGAGTCGCTTGGGACACAAATTGTACTGACCGCTGAGACAGTACGAGCACTGCTCACAAACTTCCGCCGCAGTCTCGCACGCGACACGCTGCCCAACTTCGAAACCAGTCACGTTGTCGCCGACGTCTTCAATGACGCCACAGAACTCGTGACCAAGCACGAGTGGCAACTTAATGGACCAACTATGGTGATGCCGCCACATATGCAAGTCACTGCCACAGACACCTGCCGCGTCCACACGTAGTCGGACACGGTCGTCTCGCATTTCCGGCTTGGCGACTTCTTGGATTTCGACGTCGCCGTCGCTGCTACCGAACTTGATCAACGCAGGTTGCATTTTCTTCTCGCTGGGCGTGAGTCACGAACAAACGAGCAGTTTACACCATTGAGTCGGGGGCTGTAGCGAGCTTGCGACTACTTCGACTTCTGCTTGCGTTTCTTTTTCGCGGCTGGCTTTGATGCGTTGCTTTTGTTTTTCTTTTTCGCACCGCGAGGCTTTCCGTAAGGCTTACCTCCATGAGGTTTTCCATCGCGGCTCGGACCAGTTCGATTCCATTTCGACATCCGTAGTGCTTGACCAGCGACTTTAAGATATTGGAGTTCTTTGACTTGCCCTTCGGTTAGATCCTGTGGCAAGTCGATCGTGGTAAAGTGAGTCTGGATATCGATGCCGCCAATATCCGTTCCTGTCAGCCCTGATTCGCTAGTTATTGCACCAACAATATTGCCAGGTTTCACACCGTGGGTGTAGCCAACCTCGATGCGGTATTTCGTCCACGGCCCCGACGGACGTCCGCTTTTGGGTTTCCGCTTGTCTTTGCGATTGAATTTCTTACCCTCAAACTTTTCACCGCCTGCTGAATCTCCTCGAAAGCCGCGACCCAGCATGCGATCCGAAAATGACTTTTCACTCTTTCGATCGCGACGAGGACCAGCACCATTGTGGGCCTTCACGTCTTCCGACTTCGTTGTGGCGATCGCGGCAATCGCGGCGGCGACGTCTTCAAGCTTTGCTTCCGGATGAGCCGCCATGAATTTGTTGATTAGCTCTTTTTGGACCGACAAATTCTTTTTCATCGTCTTTTCGATTTTGGCCATCAGCTTGTCGGCGCGCGCGGCCTGAACGGACTCAACGGTCGGACGATCCATCCACGCAATGGATTGTCGCGTGAACTTTTCTAGCGTACGAAGCTTGTATTTTTCCTTCGGCGTGACGAGCAGAATCGCGTGTCCTTCTCGCCCAGCTCGACCTGTACGGCCAATGCGATGCACGTAAGCTTCGGGGTCGTGTGGGTAGTCAAAATTGATAACGTGAGAAATGCGTTCGACATCCAACCCTCGCGCGGCAACGTCAGTCGCAACCAGGATATCGAGTTGGCCAGACTTGAGTCGGTCAACGGTGCGCTCACGTTGGTTTTGTTGCATGTCGCCGTTTAACGCAGACGCTCGGTATCCGCTTTGACACAAAGACTCGGACAGTCGCGTTGACATCTCTCGCGTTTTCACAAAGACAATCACGCCTTCGGTGACTTCGGATTCCAAAATGCGAGCCAGTGTCGGCGCTTTCTCGCTGTACTTCACGCAGCACACTCGTTGCTTGACAGTAGCCGCCGTCATCGTCTTGCTCTTCGCGCGAATGTGTTCGGGATCCGTTAGATACTTCTCCGCAACTTTGCGTACGGCGTTGGGAAGCGTGGCCGAGAACAAAAGAGTTTGGCGTTCTTTCGGAGCTTGGCTGAAAACCCATTCCATGTCTTCCGCAAAGCCCATGCGTAGCATTTCATCCGCTTCGTCCAACACGAGCGTTGATAAATCGTCCAACGATAACTGGCCCCGGCGCATGTGGTCCATTACGCGGCCCGGCGTACCAACAACGACCTGCGCACCACGTTTGAGTTGGTTAACTTGAATGCTAAAGTGCTGCCCACCATAGACAGTCGCTATACCGAGCGTCGGAATGAACTGCCCGTATTTTTCGAATGCTTCCGCAACCTGAATTGCCAGTTCGCGCGTTGGTGCCATTACCAATACTTGCGGCTTTCGAATCTGCGTATCGATGCGCGAAAGAATCGGCAACGCGAAGGCGGCGGTCTTCCCAGTTCCGGTCTCCGCCTGCCCAACGACATCAGCGCCGGCCAAAATAGGGGGAATCGTCATCGCCTGAATAGGCGTCGTGATCGTGTAACCCTGCTTTTCAACGGCTTCCTGAACCTGCGGTGCGAGATCCAATTCGGCGAATGGCTGTTCCGCATTGTGTTCCAACTTTACAGCTTTCACTTGCGCGGGCTTGTCCGATTTACTAGGCGTAGGTTTCGCTGGTTGCGACCCTTCGGAATCTGACTGAGCAGTTTGATTCGTCGGATCCGATTCTGGACGCGGTTCGGCGGTAGTCATGGACTTTGTGTCAGCAATCATTGAATGAGTAATCCAGAACGCAAAAACTTTTTGGATCGGCATGACACGGTCACGGAACATGAAGTTCACGCGGAGTCAGAACGAGCCGTATGCATGCGAAGCTTAGTGATACGGTGAGGTCGCGGTGCGATAGAGCGACACGAAAATAGGCGAGCACTCGAATCGCCTAGTTTAACGGATTCCGTCGACATGAACGAGGCGGTCACCGCAATAATATTGCTGGAACAACCGGCAAATAACGCGTATTGAGTTCGTTTGGCTAGCAAACCCAGAGCGTTAACAGTGTCAATATACGCCAACAAAAACGCTTATTTCGGTATTAGATACCACTCCTAGAATGCCCGCTTGGTTCATCTGGCGCCTGATATCATCAGCGGCTACGACAGGAAGCGTTGACGATGTTGACGCGTTCGTACTACAGATTCGCAGCCCAGAAAACCAGCGCCACTAGCCACTAATCGGTGGTGATGTTGTCAACATCGAAGAAAGTCTATTTCGCCGAACAACTCATCGATTGCGAAGAAACTCAGCAACTTGCCCTAGGAAGGCGAACAAATCTTTCGAAACCGACTCGGACACATCCACCTTGTCGAGAGACGCCCGCATCAGTTCAAGCCAGCGATCTCGTTCGGCGAGACCAATTCCAAACGGTGCATGTCGCATTCCCAATCGTGGATGCCCGCGTTCTTGGATGTAGCGGTCGTTCACGCCAAAACGAAAGATCAAAAAATCGCGAAGTCGTTTCTCCGCGCCTTCCCAATCGTCTTGCGGATACATCGGCCCTAACAAATCATCTGCACGGACGCGGCTGTAAAACTCGGCAACGAGTTTTGTGAATCCTTCTTCGCCCAGTTCTTTTCCAATCGCCAGTTCGTCCATACTTCGCTTCAACAAATGTGCTTAGAGTTCGTTCTCAAACGATTCGATTCAGCGAAATCAGTTATAGCAGCAGACGCGGCTTAGCGAGCGACACACCGTTTGGTAATGATTTCTGGATATACAGGAGGACTTCCGCCCTTCCCCTTTCTTGTCCCGAAAGCCCGCGGATTCCCCACCAATTGATGGTCTTCACTCGTCCTAGTACAATTCGGGGCTTGTCCTACGCCGCTCTTCAAGCCCTCGGACTCACGTAACTTATCGCCCATTCGGCACGCCGTCCGTCGTACGGCCCATTCGCAACCTCAAATCACAAAGAAAACCATGTCAGCAACTTGCGACTTCGGACTCATTGGCCTCGCCGTGATGGGCGAAAACTTGGCACTCAACGTGGAAAGCCGCGGCTACCACATCGCGGTCTACAACCGTACGACCGAAAAAGTAGACAACCTTATTAATGGTCGCGCCGATGGAAAGAACTTCGTCGGCTGCCATTCGTTGGAAGACTTGGTTGGTTCGTTGAAGAAGCCGCGTCGTGTCATGATGCTGGTGAAAGCGGGTCCTGCTGTGGATGCCATTATCGACCAATTGATTCCGATGCTCGACCCAGGCGACATTATCATCGACGGTGGTAACACCCACTTCGAAGATACCGAGCGACGCACAAAAGCAGTCGAAGAGAAAGGACTGCTGTTTGTTGGCACGGGGGTGTCCGGCGGCGAAGAAGGTGCACTCAAAGGTCCCAGCATGATGCCGGGCGGATCGAAAGAAGCGTGGCCGCACGTTAAAGAGATCTTCCAAGCCATCGCTGCCAAGGTCGGCCCGAACGATGACATCCCGTGTTGCGAATGGGTTGGACCTCGTGGCGCCGGTCACTACGTGAAGATGGTCCACAACGGCATCGAGTACGGCGACATGCAGATGATCTGCGAAGCGTACTTTCTCATGAAGGAAGCGTTGGGGCTTTCGAACGATGAAATGTACGACGTGTTCGCGGATTGGAATCGCGGTGAACTGGACAGCTACCTGATCGAGATCAGTCGCGATATCTTCAGCGTCAAAGACGATAAAGGCGACGGCTACTTGGTCGACAAGATTATGGACCGAGCCGGTGCGAAAGGCACGGGCAAATGGATGAGCCAATTGGCTCTCGACTTGGGCGTGCCCAGCACGCTTGTCACTGCAGCCGTTTACGCTCGCGGACTTTCATCAATGAAAGATTCGCGAACGCTGGCCAGCAAGACACTCAAGGGTCCACAAGGTGTTGATGCAGCAGCCATCGTCGGCGACAAGAAACAGTTTATCGAAGACGTGCGGCAAGCGCTCTACGCTTCGAAAATCTGCAGTTACGCTCAGGGCTTCGTGCAACTACAAGCAGCAGCCAAAGAACACGATTGGCCACTGAACTTCGGTGATTGTGCGTTGCTGTGGCGTGGAGGCTGCATCATTCGCGCTCGCTTCCTAGATCGCATAAAAACTGCATTCGACGAAGATCCGAACTGTGAGAATCTTTTGCTGGTGCCGTATTTTGCCGAAGCGATTCACAACGCTCAGGCATCGTGGCGCAAAGTCGTTTCCGCTGCGATTCAGCTTGGCATTCCTGCTCCAGCTTTCACTGGCGCACTTGCTTACTACGACGGATACCGCCGCGAGCGATTACCTGCGAACTTGCTCCAAGCGCAACGTGACTACTTCGGTGCTCACACGTACCAACGGCTCGACCAAGAAGGCACGTTCCATACAGATTGGATCAACGAGCGAAAAGAGCCAACGGCGTAGTGCTCCTCTCGTTTGCCAGCAAGTTTTCAGTACACAGGATCTAACATGTCCGACATTTTTTCATTGGCTGGTGAAACAGCTGCAGTAATCGGTGGCACTGGTGTTCTGGGCGGAGCTATGGCTGACGCTCTGGCCGCGGCCGGCGCTCACGTCGTTGTCATGGGTCGTAGTGAAGAACGCGGTGGCCAACGAGTTGCTGCGATCGAAGCGGCTGGCGGCAAAGCGTCCTTCCAAGCTGCTGACGCTTTGCAAATCGATTCGCTCAAAGCGGCTCGCGATGCAATCGCCGCGTCGGTGGGCCATCCATCCATATTGATCAACGCAGCCGGCGGTAATCGCCCTGACGCGACACTTCCACCCGGCGCAGACTTTTGCGATCTTCCGGCGGAAGCGTTCGAAGGCGTTTTCAATTTGAACTTGGTCGGTGGAGCTTTGTTACCGAGCCAGGTTTTCGGTGCGGCAATGGTTGAAGCCGGCAAAGGCAGCATCATCAACATCGCCTCGATGGCAGGAATGATTCCACTCTCTCGCGTCGTAGGTTACTCTGCGGCCAAAGCGGCCGTGATTAACCTCACGAAATTTCTGTCGCGTGAGTGGGCAACAAAAAACGTTCGCGTGAACGCAATTAGCCCTGGATTCTTCCCGGCGGAACAGAACATGAAGCTGCTCTACAATGACGACGGGACGTACACGGACCGCGGTCAACAAATCATCGGGCATACGCCCATGGATCGTTTCGGAAAGGCAGACGAATTGGCTGGCGCTGTTGTCTGGCTGGCCGCTCACAATGCGTCTAGCTTCGTTACGGGCCAAAACATTGTCGTTGATGGCGGATTCTCTTCTGTATCCATCTAATACGTTGTGGTGGCATTAGAGCGACCATGATGCGCAGCCATTGATGCGACGTGGCGGCTGGAAGACACCACTACTCGGAGGAAACCGATGTCTACCACGTTCATCATTTTTGGTGCGTCTGGCGATCTAACTCGCCGAAAACTCGTTCCGGCTCTCTATAGTGCCGTGGTTAAAGGTCGCTTGCCCGAAGACACAAAAATTGTTGGTGTCTCTCGCAGCAAACTGGATAACGAAGTCTTTCGTGCTCGCATGAAAGAATCCGTGCAAGAGTTTGCACCAGAATTTAATGAAGAAGCGTGGAACAGTTTTGCTCCGGGCCTTCACTACACTGCTGGTGACATCACCAAGCCTGACGACTTTTCTACTCTTCGCGAATACTTAGATACCCTCGACAACGGCGAAGGCTCACGGATTTTTTATCTATCGACGGCGCCATCACTGTACGAACTAGCCTTAGAGAATCTTGGCGGCGCGGGACTGGCGAAAGAAACCCCCGATAACCCACGACGCGTTGTAATCGAAAAACCATTTGGCATCGATCACCAATCGGCGCGTAAGCTGAACGACGCCGTCCACGATGTGTTTGCGGAGCACCAGGTTTATCGCATTGATCACTACCTGGGAAAAGAAACAGTGCAAAATCTGTTGGTGCTACGCTTCGCCAACACTATTTTCGAACCGGTTTGGAATCGCAACTACATCGATCACGTACAGATCACGGTCGCCGAGGAAGTGCTCGTCGGTTCACGCGGGTCGTACTATGACCACGCCGGCATCTTACGGGACATGTTTCAAAATCATTTGCTGCAACTGATGACCATCACTGCGATGGAAGCACCTTCGCACTACGAAGCCGATGCAGTTCGAAACGAAAAAGTAAAAGTACTCGAAGCGACCCGACTGTTGCGAGGTGCCGACTTCGCGACTGATACCCTGCGGGCACAGTACCAGGGGTACCATGACGAAGAAGGTATTCCAGACGACAGCGAGACGGCAACCTTCGCTGCACTTAAACTGAGCATCGACAATTGGCGATGGCAAGGTGTTCCGTTTTTCTTACGAAGCGGAAAAGGCATGTCGTGCCGCACGACACAGATCGTTGTACAATTCCGACGGCCCCCGCAAATGCTGTTTGGCTCCAACGCGAACCTATTCGAAGGCAACCGCCTAGTCATTCAGATTCAACCTGCGGAAGGAATTCAACTTCACTTCCAAACGAAGGTGCCTGACGCAGGAATGAACTTACGCATGACGGAATTAGATTTCGACTTCCGCGAGGAGTTTGCGTCCGTACCGCCGAGTGCCTATCAAAGACTACTGCAGGACGTGGCAGCCGGTGACGCAAGTTTGTTCGCGCGTAGTGACGAAGTCGAATTGGCGTGGGGTGTCATCGACCCGATTATCGAAGCTTGGGCGAGCCCTGCGGCACCTCCGTTGTTGCAGTACGAGGCGTCGATGTGGGGCCCCAGCGAATCGACGACATGGATGCAGGGTCACGGTGCTGATTGGTTTGATGTTTGCCCCGTGTTTCATAAGTAACGTCTCTGCAGACAAGGTGCTTCTTTCAGGGACTTAAGCCAACTATGCTATATGGCACTGATCAAACTTCAGGCCTCATGCGGAAAGCAATGCATCATGGATCCCTCCCAAAAGATTTCTCGACGACAAATCATGCGCAACACTGCCATTGCCGGAGGCGCACTCGCTGCAACTTCGATGCTCAGTCAAAGCGTCGAGGCCGCTGAACCAATCATGCTCAAGAAGAACAGCGTGATCTTGTTCCAAGGCGATTCGATTACGGACGCTGGCCGCAAGAAAGATCAGCTTGCTCCCAACAATCCCAAGGCATTCGGTGATGGCTATCCATTTTTGCTTGCGGCGCAGTTACAAACGCGTTTCCCTGGTAAGCAATTAAAGTGCTACAACCGAGGCATAAGTGGAAATAAGGTCCCCGACCTCGACGCGCGTTGGCAGAAAGATTGCATCGACCTCAAGCCAACGGTGCTCAGCATTCTCATCGGTGTCAACGACATCTGGCACAAGCTCAATGGCAACTACGACGGCAGCGTGAAAGACTACGAGGAAGGTTTGGCTGCGTTGTTAAAACGAACCAGTGACGCGTTGCCAGAAACGAAGATCGTGATTTGCGAACCTTTCGCACTTCGTTGCGGCGCGGTGAAGGACACATGGTATCCTGAATTCGACGAGCGCCGCGCAGCATGCAAGCGAGTAGCCGACGCAGCCGGCACTATCTGGGTACCGTTCCAATCGATGTTCGACAAAGCAACGAAGAAACACGAGCCAAGTTACTGGGCCGGTGACGGTGTTCACCCATCGATGGCGGGTCATGGCCTGATGGCACGCAAATGGATGCAAACCGTATTTCCGTGGAGCGGAAAGAACAACAACAAAAACGGCTAGAACATTAAGCCGTATGGGCGCGGAGGCTACCCACAACGCCAAACGGACCACCGTATTGACAAACGCGCCAAACAAAGCGACTAGCTTTTGCGGCGCCCCGCGTCAGCATCTACAACGTCCGCGTCAACTTTGTTTGCAGCTATCGCTTTGCGTATTTGAACTGCTATCATCTGGCAACCGAACGAGTGAGTATCGTTCGTTTTCATAATACGTTTTGTTCAAGGTGCTGGATGAGTCGTTTTCTCCATGGCCACTTATTGATCGCGTCGCCATATCTTTCGGATCGCAATTTCTTTCGATCTGTTGTGCTGATTGTCAGCCACGATGAAGAACACGCGTTTGGATTGCTACTAAATCGTCCCGGTCACGACACTCTTGCCGCGGCCTGGCAACGACTGTCCGGCGAAGAGTGCGACCGCAACGAACGGCTTCGGTACGGCGGACCATTGGAAGGCCCACTCATGTTGCTGCACGGCGAACCGACGCTGGCAGACACTGAATTAGTCCCTGAAGTTGCGATTTCCACGACCGAACAGGCCGTCATCGAAACGGTTGAAGCTGGTGTCGATCCGCTGGTTCCCATCACCGGCTATTCCGGTTGGGGCCCCGGCCAACTCGAAAAAGAGCTGGAAGTCGGCGGCTGGATGACTTGGCCCGCAACCGCGGAAGTCGTGTTCGCTAAACCTGAGGAAATGTGGAGTATCGCTTCGGCACAAGTCAGCGAAACGATTATGCCGCACCTGAGTAACCGACATACTCCCAGCGACCCACGAATGAATTAAAGTCAATCGTAACGCTAACGAAACGGTTGTGTGATTCTCCTTCGATTTGGGTATATTGGTGCTGCTAACGGACAGGGAGATCGTTAGCTTGTCTTCCCTCACGGCCTGCTGCTAAGGCCTCGATCGAATCGACGGAGAATCGAACTGTGAAATCAATCGCTCGCCAACTCACGACCCTCGTCACACTTGCACTCCTTGCTGTCGTCACATGTACGATCGGCTGCACGCCCGCTGCCAAGACAACAGCCAATAATGGCGGGGCGGGTGCGAGTGGCAAGCAACTTCGCATCGCTGTTATTCCCAAAGGTACGAGCCACGAGTTTTGGAAATCGGTTCATTACGGCGCACAGCAAGCCGCGAACGAAATCGGCAACGTTGAAATCATTTGGCGAGGTCCGGTCGTCGAAAGTGATACCGGAAGTCAAATCGAAGTTGTGAAGAGTATGGTAACGATGCAAGTCGATGGCATTGTGTTGGCGCCCAATCAAAAAGGCGGACTTGTCGACTCTGTGAATGAGTCCATCGAAGAAGGCATTCCAGTGGTGATCTTCGACAGTGGATTGGACGAAGGCCCAGAAATCGTAAGCCACGTCTCAACAGATAACTTTAAGGGCGGGCAAATGGCAGCCCAAGCAATGGCCAAAGCAATCGGCGAAAAAGGCAACGTTATTTTGCTTCGGTATTTGGCTGGTAGCGAAAGTACTGAACAACGCGAGGAAGGTTTTTTGAAAGGCATCGAAGCCTACCCCGACATAACAGTTGTTTCGTCGGATCAACGAGGCGGCGATACACCAACGACCGCCAAAGAAAAAGTTGACCAACTCCTCCAAATCCACGGCGCCGACCTGGCAGGCATCTTTGCCGTCTGCGAGGCAAATGCAAACGGAACGCTTGAGGCACTTCGAAACGCGGGACTCAATAACAAAGTCAAATTCGTCGCGTTCGACCCAAGCGACTCCCTGCTCGAAGCACTTGGTGATGGCTCGTGCCAGGCAATCGTGCTGCAAGACCCCGTACAGATGGGCTACCAAGCAGTGAAGACGATGGTTGCCGCAATCGGCGGAGCTACGGCAGAGCCGTTTACCTCAACGGGTGAGTACGTTGCAACGCCTGAGAACATGGGCGAGGAAAAGTACAAAAAACTCCTGAAGCCCGAGATCGTCGAGTAGTCTTTTGCGGGGGCAGAGATCAGCATGGAAAACCCGCTGCTCGAAATGCGAAACATCAGCAAGCGGTTCGGCCCTACGCGCGCGCTGGACGATGTTTCTCTTTCCGTGAACGCAGGCGAAGTTCTAGCGTTGATCGGTGAAAACGGCGCCGGGAAGAGTACACTTTTAAAGGTGCTCAGCGGCGCCCATCTCGCCGACTCTGGTGACATGCAGATCGCAGGCAGGCCATTTCGTCCCAAGGCGCCGAGCCACGCGCGTCAGAACGGTGTGGCTATGATCTACCAGGAGCTGAACCTAGCACCAGACCTAAGCGTGGAAGACAACCTTCTGCTCGGCCAACCCGGCGTCGCTGGCGGCTTGCTGATTCGAAGTGCGCAGCGAAAGAGAGTTTCCGATGCTCTCGCATCCGTCGGCCTAGCATCGCTCGACCCTCGCGCGATTGTTGGCGATCAATCAGTCGCGACACAGCAACTGATCGAAATAGCTCGTGCGTTGGCCAGCAATGCTCGGATCATTCTGTTTGACGAACCCTCAAGTTCTCTGCCACAAAAAGACGTGCAACGCTTGTTCGATATCGTCCACAAGCTGAAAAACAGCGGGATCGGCATTGTCTACATCAGCCATTTCCTGGAAGAAGTTCGTGCGGTCGCCGATACGTACTCGGTTTTGCGAGACGGTCAAAATGTGGGCTCCGGGCGAGTGGACGAGGTTTCCGACGACGAAGTAATCTCATTGATGGTCGGACGTGACGTCGATGATTTGTTTCCGACCGTCCCCCACACGCCAGGTGAAGAATGGCTGCAGGTGTCCGGAATGCAGGGCGCTCCGTATCCAAAAAAACTCGACATTGGACTTCGTCGTGGTGAGATTTTTGGCGTCGCGGGTTTGGTCGGCGCAGGGCGGACGGAACTACTGCGAAGTATCTTTGGGTTGGACTACACAACAGCCGGCGTTGTTTCTTTGTCGGACAAACAAATAGGCAAGAACGTTCGAGCACGTATGAAAGCTGGCTTTGGACTGCTTTCGGAGAATCGTAAAACAGAAGGCCTCGCTCAAGACCTTTCTAT
>CAYNJG010000188.1:0-14724 GCA_964397295.1 uncultured Pirellulaceae bacterium | reverse complement strand
CTCTCAAAGACTGTGCTTGAAGTCGCCACCGAGAAGTCGAGAATACTCGAACGTCAGTTGAGAAAGTTCATGTAGCGAAAGAAGAAAAAAATGTCGGACTCGTTGAAGCTACTGCTTGAGATTTTGAATGGGCTACCGCCAGGTCAGCAAGAGCTGCTGACGAGTATGCTGACGAACGAATTGCGGGAACAAGTGGATCAATTGGCAGCTACCGCCGACGGCGACAATCCAACGATCGAGTATTCGGTACCCACTACTGACTTGCTCGAGGAACTGCCATCGTTAAAGCTTGACCGTTATGTCGCAAAAGGAGTCCTGGGCGAAGGCGGGTTTGGTGTCGTTTACCGAGCACATGATCAATTGCTTGGTCGCGACGTAGCGTTGAAGATTCAACGTGAGCCGAGAGATGGGAAAACCGACGCCTTCCTCTCCGAAGCTCGCGCAGCAGCCGGTCTTGACCACCCCAATATCGTCCCGGTCTATGACTACGGACACAACGAAGACGAACGTTGCTACGTTGTCTCAAAGTTGATCTATGGCACCGACTTGTCGCAAACATTGAAACAACGAATTCCTCATGCCCGCGCCGTTTCCATTATCAGCGCTGTGGCGGATGCTCTCCAGGCCGCACATTCAGCTGGCATAGTCCACCGCGACATAAAGCCAAACAACATCCTTGTTTCAGACGACGGTTCTGTTTTCCTGACAGACTTCGGATTGGCGTTCGAATACACTTTTTCCAAACAAGAGTCCGTTTGCGGTACGATCGGGTACATGAGTCCCCAACATATCGACGGCAAGACACTCGATGGAAGATCGGACCTTTTTAGCCTGGGCGTTGTCTTTTACGAGTTGCTTACAGGCATCAAGCCGTTCAAGTCTGACTCGCCAATTGACTACCTAGAACAAGTCACAAACCTAGATCCGCGTCCGCCACGACAAATCGAGCGTGGCATACCGAGTCGAGTAGAAGAGATCTGCATGCGCTGCTTGGCAAAGGATCCGAAGGACAGGTACTCTACAGCTTTCGATTTACTGCGAGATCTTCGCGAGGTGGAAACCTACGTACCAGAGCCGATTGATGTCACCCATGTCCAACTTCCGGAATCGCTTCAAGAACTTGCCGAACGACTCGCCGCCAACACCCACGACATCTGGGCAATACAGCGATTTCAAGAGGGATGGCAATTCGGAGACTCACGCGATGACATTCGAAAAACGCACCCTGATTTGGTTCCATATGATCAGCTAACGGAAAGCGAAAAGGAACTCGATCGAAACACTGCTATCGGCGCGTTAAAAGCGGTTTTAGCGCTGGGCTATGAGATTCGTTTAACCGCAACTGGGTCTCAACTCAGAAACGCAAATCCGTAGCCTTACAATTTCAAGCTAAGCCCGTAAACGAGTCCTCATCCATAAAGGTCTGCGACGACCACGGACCCGAACCTGCTATTTTCTTTCTTATGCCGTATATTCGAAGAAGTGCTTTCTTTACTGCCTGAGATTCGCAATCGGAAGTCAACAAGAACGATGATTCACGGTCCAGGGATTACGTGACTGATTTTAGCTGCTTAAACGCAGCGCGAACGACCCTCGGGCTCTTGTCGAGCAAGAGTTTCTGCAAGCGGAGTACATCCGAGGCAGTTCCAACTCGACCGATACCATGGATCGCTTCGACTCTTCGACTTGCGAAGGGCGAGTCTAGAAATTTGGAAAAGACTCGTAGATCCGAAGCATCTCCGCTCGCAGCGAGCACCGACAAAGCTGGAAAACTATCAGGGCGCCGCGTCAATTCATCACGGCCAATCGCGGCCACGTCGATGTTTGCCTTTTTGAGATAAAACGTGGCGGATTCACGGATCGACCGACATTTGTCGAACAAGCCATCCTTCCACACATTGTCTGGATTTTCCGACAAACTTGCCTTCAGTTCATACGCCTCCTCACGAATAGGACCAAACTTCGCGTTCATCATCTTGTCTGCAAGTTCGTTGGATTCCTCATCTGACAGGATTCCCTTCGCACGCTTCAAGCAACGCAATCGCACAATTGGATCACTGGATTCTAGGCCAATTCGTATGGTCTCAGCCCGATGTTCGCCGTCCCGTTCCAACAAGTCATTGATGAGGCTGCGCCGCGTTTGCTTGTCACATGAGACTATGGCGTTTTGCAACTCACGTCGGCATTCCGGCTGCACCAACAGGTCCACGTATTGCAAGACGGAATCGCCAAGTTCTCGTCGTTTGTAGATTCGCAAATGGAAGATTAGGTCGGTTTGTTCGACAAAGTGCCGAGAATAGTCTGGCTTCTTCGATTTTTCGCTAACGCTCGCCTGGGCATCTGTGGAAATCGCATGCACCCAGTCGTTTGTACGAATCAAGAGAAAGCGGAGTTCTTCGCCAGTCTCCACTTCAGCCAAAAAGCGAGTCGCAACGTGGCGCACATACCCGTTCTTGTGAAGGCTGAGGAGATTTCCGACAGCCACGTTTCTTGTTTTTGCAAGGTACGATTCGGCCGTCGCGGGAAGAAGCTCATTCCAGTGAAACGCAACATAGTCGAAGTAAACGCTACCTAGCACGTTCGCCAATCGAATCAGATCTAGAGAAGGCACCAATGGAAGCAGGTGAGCAATGGCCGATGCCGCTGCATTGTGAATTTCCTTATTTGATGAGAAAAGAGCATTCGCAATAGTTGGAATCGCCCCAGGTTCGTCTCGCTTCGCCAACTGGGCAATTATTCCGGCCGCGCTTGCATCAGGGCCAAAGAATCTCCGCGGGCGCAAATGTCGGTTTAGCGCCGCAATATCGGATCTGGCTTCACGCGATGGACTCCATATCGAAGACATCCCACACCTCAGTCTAGATAGCTTTAACGTCAGTTCGATTTACATAGCGGTTCACGAAAGCAATGTGTTTCGCGCTTTATGGTACTTTGCTAGCCGATTGAGATCCGCGGAGCTGAGTTCCGGAATCTCAAACACGTTGCTGTTGTCCCGCAAGTCGGCCAGCTTGACTGCTCGCGCTGTCGGGTTGGCCTTGATTGCAGCGATATAGTCTTCGTAGGGTGATTCATCATCATGCGTAACAAGCTTCAGTGCATCAAGCACGCGCCGCGAGAACCCCTCATGCTCCAAATGCTCAAACGTCACCGACGTATCTTCGACAACATCGTGAAGCACAGCAACGATTTGCTCGTCAGGTGAGTCCACTGCGAGCATAAGCCGCAAAGGGTGCAATATGTATGGCGAGCCGTTCTTACGAACTTGTCCCTTGTGTGCTTCAACAGCGATTTCAATAGCTCGTTGTAAATCGCTCGTAATTGAAACTCTTGCTTCTTTTGAAAATGGCGGCTTCGCTATTAAGGAGCATCTCCCGAGTCCTTGGTTCATTCTTTGCCTCGAGGTAGCTCGAGCATCTGCTGAACGATTCGAGGTAGTGGCAGTGGTTCACCTTCCCTTGATTTCAGCAATTTCTTTTGGGCCTTGTGAAGACTGTCCCAAGCATCGCGTTTTTCCGGCTGAGCTTTCATGATCCAAGCACGATGGAATGTTGCGGCAAACCAATCTTTGCTCTCTTCAGATAAGACAGCTTGTTCCTTATGCCAGTTAGGTTTGAGGCTGGCGGACCTCCGACACATCGCCTCCTCAATCGGGGTGTTTTTGTATTCGAGATCGATCAAAGCGACATCGCTCTTCATGCCAACTACAAACCACCGCCCATCGTCGGATCGACTCGGATCAACCAACGTCTCATTGCCCAAGAACTTTTCAAGTCTTAAATCACCGGCTCTATTGCCGACGGCAAACAATGACGCAGGACTGTCTGGTACGCGCAATGAATAGTCGACCGTGTAGCTGTCGATGGATCTGCCAGCCATTGTCGCCAACACGAGTCTTTTGTCGCCGACGATGATTAACTGCCCGTTTCTTCTAAAAAACAACTCGGATACGTTCAAGGGCGAGCTAAAGAGCGTACGCAACTTCTCACCAGTATTTACGTCCCAAACTCTAACCTTAGAGCCGTCCGCTGAGACTATTCGTGTTCCGTCGGGACTAAAGGTGGCACAATTCGGGGTTCTCTCCGGCGCTCCGAAATTGCCGGACTGTGGAGCATCGGAGGGTCCACGGATCGTGCGCAGCTTTCTTTGCGTAGATACGTCCCATACTGCGATGCTTTTGTCCTTGCTGCATGAAACAATTCGCTTATCTCTGCGTCCGAAGCTTGCGCTCTTGACCATGTCCATATGTCCTTGGAGCCGACGGATTTCCTCGCCAGTTGCTGCGACCCATATCTTAACTGTCCCGTCAAGACTTCCCGAAGCAATTCGTTTTCCGTCAGCGCTGAAGTCTAGACTGGTCACCCCTTTAACGTGGCCGCGGAGTGAACGTAACTCTTGACCCGTCGCGGAGTCCCAGATTTTAATAGTGCTATCCGCGCCGCCGGAAATAATCCGTGTACCATCCGGGCTGAAACAAAGGCTACTGACCCTACTGACCGAATTCGCGTGGCCTCGAAGCGTGCGAATGGGCTCACAAGTTGTTACATCCCAGAGTCGTATTGTATTGTCTCTTTTGCTTGACGAGCTTGTCGCAAGCCGTGTTCCATCAAAACTAAAGCCAACGCAGCCAACTCCCCTCAAATGAGCCTCAATCGAGCGTGTTTCTTGCCCATTGACCACGTCCCAAAGCCCCCTTTTCGCAACGTCCGTTAGGTCCCAGATCTCGTTTCTAGATACCAAGAGTTGTTTTCGGTCGGGGCTGAAACAGACTGGCGTTACACCAGGGATAGCTTCGGCTAGTTCCTTCCCTGTCGCAACATCCCACATCTTTAAGGCTTTTCCACTACCTGAAACGATTTTCGTACCGTCATGACTGAAGCACGCGACTTTTGCGTTACTGCCCAAGTGGGCTTCACGGAACTTCCATAGCTGCTGCCCCGTGATCGCATCACAAACTTGAAGACTTGAGTCGTGGCCTGAGACAACTAGCTCTCCGTCAGGACTGAAACTAACGAAGGAGTCTCCGGCGAAACTGACTAGCTCCGTACCACTGATTGCGTCCCAAACCTTCACCATAGAGCCTGTCGTCGCTCTACCTTCGCCAGCAGACGCAACGCGTTTTCCGTCGGGGCTGAACCGTACGTCGGTCACCCACTGCCTATGGCGAAGAGAAAACGAACACTGGTTCTCGGTGACGTCCCAGATTTTCACCGTATTGTCATCGCTTCCCGAAATAAGTCGGGTTGAATCGGGGCTAAAGCTGGCACAGGTAACTTCACCTACATGGCCATTTAGGGCGCGCGATTCCTGACCAGTGGCCGCGTCCCAAAGCTTCACCATTCTGTTCCTAGCCGTGGCAATTCGTTTACCGTCCGGGCTGAAACTAACGCTCCAGACCTGGTGCCGAACGGCGTCATCGATTTGTTTCTTCAAATTGCGGTTATTGGGCAGTTCGCTAGATGGAAGATGGGGCTGCAAAGCACGTATTTTGCGCCCCGTGGTGGCATCCCAGAGCAGTACGTTGATACGAGTTGCGTGACTCGAGGCGGCGACTTGCGTACCGTCCGGGCTGAAACAAACGCTAGTTATCAACCCGCCAGCGCCGTCCAATTCGCGTATTTGCTGCCCGCTATCTACATCCCAAAGCTTCACGCCGTTTGTTCCTCCCGAGACAATCCATGTCCCGTCCGGGCTGAAACTAACGGCTTTGGCGCCCCCAAAACCGCCGCCATTTAGCGTGTGCAGTTCTTGACCGGTGGCAAGATCCCAAAGCTTCACTGTGCCATCGCCGCTTGCCGAGGCAATACGTTTCCCATCGGGGCTGAAACTTACATTTGTGACGTCCCGCGAAGCCTGATGATTTTTGTGTTTGAGCGTGCACAGCTCCCGACCTACGATTGCGTCCCATTGCTTAACTGTACCGTCCTTGCTTCCGGAAACTATTTGGGTCCCGTCAGGACTAAAGCAAACACTGTTAACACCACGCAAATGACCCCGGAACGTTCGTAGTTCCCTGCCAGAAGTTGCGTCCCACAGCTTCACCGTACAGTCGTCGCTTCCCGAAACGATTCGCGTCCCTTCAGGGTTGAATCTCGCAGACCGGACTGCGCCCGAATGACCGTATAGCGTCATGTCGCTGCCTTGGAAAGCACGTTGGTCTAGGTACCACTCGATGTTGCGATACTTTTCGGATACCTGGCTTAATAGAATCTGAGCATCAGCTATTCGGCCTTGGTTCCACCGAGCTATTGCTAACAAGTAGTTGCTACGTGCCAGAGTCGCTTCAGCATTCTCACGTGCCGTATGCGCAAGTTCCTCTTGCTCGGTCGCTTTCTTGGCTTCGCTGCTAGCCCGTTCCGTTTCCGACTTTGCTACTCGTTCGTTTTCGTTCGCCCGATCGCGTTCCCGTTCAGCTTTAGATTTTTCTTTCTTCACTTCCGCAGTTTTTGCGTCAGCGTCTTTGCGAGCGTTGTTTGCTTTAACAGCGAACACGGACGTCCCGATAATTCCTGCAAGCAAGAGTACGGCGATAGATGCTAAGGACGTAACGAGTCCTTTGTTGCGACGAATGTATTTGCTTATCCGGTACGCGGTAGATGGTGGGCGGGCCGCCACAATATCGCCGGTGAGATAATTCGAAACATCCTCTGCGAAATTACTCGCCGTTTCATAACGTCGTGTGCGGTCTTTCTCCAAGGCTTTCATCACGATCCAATCGAGTTCGCCGCGGAGAATGCTCTTTAGTTTCGCTGGTTCAATCTTTCGCTGTGTAGAGATCCCACTCACTGCATCGTTGGTACTACTGCTCAAGCGTGCGCTCGGTCGCGGCGGATCTTGCTCTCGGATGGTAGCCAAAACTTGCAAGATTGCATTTTGCTTGAGAGTCTCCTCATCGATTGGCGTGCTGCCAATTAGTAGCTCGTATAGCATCACGCCAAGAGAATAGATGTCGGTTCGTGTATCGACGTCGAGCTGATTCATCTCGGCCTGTTCAGGCGACATGTATTGCAGTGTTCCAACAACTTGCCCGAACTCCGTAAACATCGTTTTGTCGGTCAGCTTTGACTGATGCTGCAAAGCCTTGGCAAGACCAAAGTCGATGACTTTGGGCACCGGCTTGCCGTCATACAAAGAGACCAGCACGTTAGATGGCTTGAGATCTCGGTGGATAATTCCTTTCTGATGTGCGTGCTGGATTGCTTTGCACACAGGAACAAAAAGATTCAGTCTTTCTTCGATCGAAAGCTTGTTTTGGTCGCAGTACTTTGTGAAAGAGATTCCTTGGACTAGCTCCATTACAAAATACGGTGCACCTTCTTCGGTTGTGCCTGCATCGAGAACCTTCGCGATATTCTGATGGTCCATCATCGCCAAGGCTTGACGTTCAGCCTCAAAGCGAGCAACTACCTGCTTAGAATCGAGCCCTGCTTTGATCAGCTTGATTGCGACACGTCGCCGGACTGGCTCTTCCTGGTCCGCCATCCAGACGGATCCCATCCCGCCTTCGCCAATCTGCTGAAGCAGCTTGTACGGACCGATCCGCCGCGAGTTGGACGGTGTGCTTTGCGGACTTACGTTGAAAAACGTTGTTTCGTCAGACTGGTCGTCAGACATAAGAACCTCAACAACGAAATCAGGATTGAATTCTTGTCACCACTGAAACGGTACGGTTTCGGAATGCTATGAAGAGCTTGCTTGCTCGTCCTGGCCTTGGCATTGGCTTTAGATTTTCTCCAAGAAACCTTTCGCTTTCGCGCGTTTTCGAGCCGTGAGCTTCGGTGAACTCAATGCCAATGCCAAATCAAAACAAACCGCGGCCTCGTTCATTCTGCCTTGATTAAAGTACATCAGCCCGTGGTTATAGTGCACCCAGGGATTCTCTGGGCATAGATTTATGGACCTTAGAAAATCTCGTTCGGCCTCCTCCCATTTTTCTAACCCCGTGTACGCGAGACCACGGCCATTTAGAGCAAATGCTTCGAGTAGAGCTTCACCATCTTTCTCGTCGGAATCGACCACGCGATTCAAATCAGCAATCGCCCGATGGTACTCGCCTAATTCGGCATACACTTGTCCACGTGAGCTCAAAAGCGATAGGCTTTCATGTTCATACAATTCGCTTGCCCGGGTGTAATCGTCAATGGCTTCAACGAAATTCTCGGCGTACCAGTGCGACGTAGCCCGGCGCTCGTAGGCCGCAGCAAAGTCTGGGTAAGAATCAATCGCATTTGAGAGCTGTCGAATTGCTTCCTCGTAGTTGCCCTCTTCGTGTAGCAGAGAGGCTTCAGCTTGCAATCGAAACTGTTCAAATTGCTCAGCGTATTCAGGCGCTTTTCGAATAGCTTGCCGATGGTCTGCGTCGGCCTTAGCTTTCTCACCTTTTCGCAACCACATTAGAGCTCGTTGAGCGTAACCACCCGGGTTGTCACCGTAAATCGAAATTAGTTTTGAGTAATCAGACTCAGCAACGTCAAAGTTGTTGAGCTGCGAATTCAACATTGCACGCATCGAAATAGCTTCGACAGCATCGGGAAATCGGCTTATTACCACGTCCAATTGCTCAACAGCGTCTTCTGGACTATTCAGACTCGCCAGTAGCTGAGCCCTTTCCATCAGGATCTCAGGATCGTCTTTCGAGAGCTGAACCGCTTTTCGCATGTCTTTGAGTGCACGCGTTGGTTCGTTTTGAGATCGCCAAAAGCGGCCTCTGTTAGCGTAGTGAGCAGCTTCATCCGGCGCGACTTCGATGCTGCGATCGAATGCTCGAATCGCTTCGTCTGGTTGCTTATTCAAATGATAAGCGATGCCTAATCGACTGTGGGCGTACGCCAAGTCAGGTGAAAGCGCAATGGCTCGACGGAAGTCCTGGATTGATTCCCTTGGCTGCTCAAGGCAAAGACGTACGTCGGCTCGAGCAATCAAGCTTCGCAACGAGAAATCTGAATCCAAAGAAAGCTGAGCACTGTCCAGTGCAGACTCATGATCTCCCCTAGCCATATGGATGCGAAACTCAAGGTAGTGGGTGGTTGCCGCGTTTTCGGGTGCATGGTCCAAGGCGAGCTCGCAGTCTTGCAAAGCCAAATCCAGCTCATGTTGGTGCATCCGACCTTCAGCACGCGTTAGATACGCCGGTGCATAGGTTGCGTCTAATGCAATAGCTTCGTCACATGCTTCGATGAGGTCCTCGAGCCTCCCAAGTTCGCGATGTATCCCCGCACGTTCTACCAGTATCCACGGAGTGTCTTCGCCCATAAGCCACGCAAGCGAATCAAGCAGTTCAAGTGCTTGTTTCGTTTCAAGCTCGCCGCACGGTCGACCGACTTGTGACTTCAAAGCAATTGCATCCGTTTGGTACGGGGCAATATCGAGAACCGTATTCAGATCCGAAATACAATCATGAAACCGGCCTTGCTGCTGGTAGAGACTGGCTCGCAACAGCCTAAGGTCACACCTTCGCGGACTACTCTTGATTGCTATACCCAGTTCCTCCATTGCCTGTTCCGTTCCGCCCAGCTCCAGAAGTATCTGAACTTTCGTGAACCTGGCCGTCGCATAATTCGGATTTAAACGAATTGCCTCATCCAGATCACGCATGGCATTCGCCGAGCTACCGGATCGGTAGTGGCAAACGGCTCGCATTTGCCAAGCACGAGGGTCGTGAGCGGCCCGCTCCAACATTTTGTCGTAATGTCCAAGTGCTTCTTCAAATTGCATGTTAGCTTCGGCGGCTTGGCCATGGCCACCAAAAACTCTTGGATCGTCCTCTGACAACCCGCTCTCCTCGCTGTCTTCGAAGCTTGCGAGGAACGGCTGATCTAGATCTATCTCTTCTACGCGTGGGCTTGTTGACCGACGAGTAGCTGGCGACTGCGAACGGAAAAAGCCGAAAATGCGGGAGATCAAACCTGGGTCTTGCTCATGAACCTCGTCTGAGCTCGCTGCGACATCTTTAGGATTTGATGCAAGGCCAGCCACAAAAAATAGAGCTTCATCCCAATTGCCGTCAAATTCCCCCGGCATTCTGTCAAGAAATGGCGTGTCAAAAAGAACTTCTACCGGTGCGGATTCCCCATGTGTCCACCGTAGCAAGATTGCGATCGGCCGATCTCGAACTTCCGGAGCCTGAAGTAACTCAACTTTGGATTTCACAAACTCGGATAAATCCAAGTCATACCCCGTCGACGTCGCAACTTGCGCATCAACGTAGATCTTACGTTCAGGCGCTACGCACACTGTACATTGAATTACTCGTGGAACTGAGCTGTTTCTACCGCAGCTATCGTCGAGCGTTCTACCGATGGCATGGCTGAAGCTTTCTAACGCGATTTCGTCGATTCGCGAGTGGAAGTTCGGAGTCAGCAAATCTGCGGCTTTCTCTGGAAAAGATTTTCGACCGGGCGAATTACTCGAAGCTTCTGGGATGTTTCGCCCCAGGTCACTCAGCGATGGTATCGCCAAATTCTCACCACAATCACAAGAAACAGTGCGGCTAGTTTCGGTTGCCTTCACTTGAGTTTCTCTGCCGCATCGACATTGAATTATCAATTCCATGTTTCTGTCCGTTTGTTGAAGAGACTGCGATTCGAGTAATCTTGCATTCGAGCAATTAGAGGCTGGGCAAAGGGCGATAAAATTTTACGCCGTCTGCTGAGCGTCTCATACACGGTCCCGATTTGAGTTGCGGAAGTTCGCATCCCTACCGATTTTGGCCTGTTTCCAATCGCGTAGCCACTGTCTTTTCAAAAATGCCCTGAGTGCTGCGACAACAAATCCCTCTGCCATGGAAAAGCGCTATTGCAACGTCGACTTGGAAACTCGCTTTCCCAGTGGGCTTAAAAGAAAGCCGAGAATCGTCGGATTCTCGGCTCGCACCAGCATGTGCCTAAGTTCCCTGCTTTAGAAGCTCTTGTACGCTCCGTTGTAAGGATTGTAGACGTTGCCAGTCATGGGGTTTTCGTAGTAACCATTACCGATCGGCAGATACACTCCTGAGTTTTTGTAAACCGCTCGGCCGGGCAAGTGAACGCTCTGGCGAAGCGGATTGATGCGAACTCCAGGGCCGATGTCATGGTAGCTGCCGCCCTTAAAGCGGATGTTCATACCACTTGAGTAACTGCCGGTGTACGGGTTGTGAATGTTGCCGGTCATTTGGTTTTGGTAGTAACCATTGCCAATCGCAACATACACCCCGGATGGCTTAGTTACCGCGACGTTCGGTACGTGGGTCGATCCTGTAAAATAGTTGTGACCAACGTTTGGAGCGATCTGTTGGTAGCTGCCGCCCTGGAAACTAGTTCCAACGAAACGGCCCTGTGCCATGACTGACTTCGAGCCAACCACAAACATAGCTACGATTGAAATCGCGACGAAACTGAGGTTCTTGATGAACTTGCACATGACAGCACCTTTAGGTTGGAGTTTTTCGATCCCACGCCATCGGTGGGCTACTTTCTCATCAAGAAACCCAAGGTCACTGCGACAAAGTCCTTCGAACTTTTTTGAAGTACGACCGGGCGGAGCCGCACTTCAAGGCAGTAGCAGATTAAATCTCCCAAAAATGCAGCTGCAGCCAAAAACTTGTCGCATGATGGTGTTTTCAGCGGATAAGTCTGCTGGAGAACCGTTACCTATCGGCGAGTAAGCAATCAATGAACGATCCAGACGAACTTGAGCTTATTGAAAAAGAATGCGATGCGTTCGAAGCAATCGACACCGGCGGACCATTGCGGATTTCGCAGCGACTAGCAGAACTCAAGTGCTCCGACCAACTAAAGAAGAGGTTGGCTCTCGACTTAACGATGATTGATATCGACCGGGCCATACGTAGGTTACCCCGAAAAGAGCCACAAACCGCATCCCTTTTGCAGCCCTACTTGGATTTCCTCGGCTACTTCAACGACAACTCGCTGGAAGAACTGATCAGTTACGAATTTAGCTGTCTACTAGAACTTGGTTTTCAGCCGAAGATTCACCGCTACGTTGAGAACTATCCAACTTTGACAGGGCTTCCAGAGCTTCTTAGCAAGGACCTGCTGGAAAACGATGAGTACCTGATTGAGATTCGGTCACCAAGTCGTGAAACCTACCGAACGTATGCCGGGTATGACCCAATCGTCTTCGGACGACAGCAACAAAACGAAGCAGAGTCATACGCGGAAAGTTTCGACGGCAGTGGCAGGCGTATCATTGTTGTGGATCGTGGCGACACTCGAGTCTCAAGAAATCACCTAAGACTCACTAGAACAGCAAACGACGAATTCGAAGTCGCCAATGTGAGCACCAAGTCAGAGATTATTGCGAGCGGCCGCAAACTAGATCCCGGTGGCTCTTGTTTGGTGACAAATGGCCAAGAGATTCGCTTTGGGGCGATGTCTATAGAATTGCGAAAGTGAGACCTAGCCAAGGAGGCTGTACAAGTTCATGCTTGCGTTACGGATGCTTCGAGCAACTTCTTGACTTTTCCTACGTCCCGTTCGATCGTTTTTTTTGAAAGGTCTAGTACATTCGCGATCTCACGAGCAGTGAGCCCTTGCAGAGTCAAAGAGGCAACTGTTCGAAGCCGCTCATCTTTTATTGACTCCACCGCATCAACTACCACCCTCAGCTTTTCAGCAAGTTCTGATCCCGGATCTGAAGCGATCTTAAGTGGATCAAACTCTGAATCTTGGCTTACATCGACAAATTGTGGTCGCTTTTTAGCTGTCTCGTGTTTGACACGGTTGATGGCTTTGCGTTTGGCAATGCAGTTCAGGTGTGCGGCCAAATGCTCCCTGTTTTTGAACTTCGGGTTCTTTCCCTGTTCCGCATCGTCGAAGAATATCTGCATTGTCAGCACTGCAATTGCTTCGCCATCTTCTACGCGATCGTATTTTCCTAATTGCCGCGAGGCTAATGTATCCAGCCTTTGGAAGTACCGCTTGAACAATTCGGCCTGTGCTTCAGATAGATTCCTGCCGGCCTCCAGATCGCGAATAAATCGAGTTACGGAGTGTTCGTGTGCAGACATATCAGAACCTGGCGCTATGGAAAAATGGCGGGCCGCCGAAGCTCAGTTTAGTTAATTCCTGGATCTCACCCAACCAACAATTGGCCCTGCTTCTCTACTTGCCGCTTTGGTCAACGGCTGTTCTGCTAAAGGCTTTCGGTTTGCCGCAAGCATGCCGTTTTCAACGCGCAAGTTTTCACGTACGCGAGCTGGCGATACTTCCTGGCAGCAAACCAAGTCATTTGAGTTTCCTTGCCTTCTTCAATCAGGTCGATTGTTTTCTTGAATGCGGGTGGAAGTTTTGTCGATTCATTCCCGTTTTGGCACGGTCGTTTTCACCAAGGTTAAGTGAAGCGGACGTCCGTATTGGACGCCCGCTTGCGTAGAACCACCCCTTTTTGCCGTCATCTACTCAACGAGCTGAATCCATCCGAAAACTGCAATCGCAGCACAGCCCCATTCTAGGGCCGGGTGGTGGATGCCAATGAACTGGGCAACGTCACACCATAGTCTTAAGTGCGGCGTGCCAATGCTTTGACTTTCCAGCAACGCAGGTAAGGCCAAAATGATTTGAATGACGGCGATCAACTTTCCTAGCTTGACGTACAAATATACGAAAATGCCAAGCAACAAACTCATCATGGCTCCGGCAACAAACCCTACAACCGCGGCTTGCATCCGAAGTTGCGGGTCAGGCGCTGCCGCTGCCGCTTGAAATGGAAGCCCCAACATCAATGCTAAGCTTGCCAAGCCGTAGAGAATTCCCATCGGGGTGGTCATCACGTGGTCGAATCCGGTGCGTTTTTTGGTTTCCATGGTCTCTCTCCTTACTGAGCTCTGGCATTCGTGCCATTACTAAGTCTTTCCAGGAAACCACGCCTCTAGCGACAAACGATTCTATTGTTTTTCAATTGCTAGGCGGCCGCCGGGTTACAAACAGATCCTTGCCCTCAGTTTGAACTTTCGTCGATTCAGCAGTCCGCTATTGATCAACTGATCGATAGTAGTGCCACGTTTGAACGACCTATGGAACTGCGTTCACATCAGTTAGAGTTCAGCCGATAGACCCTGGTCTCTTACGATTCGATAACCAAGCGACAGAATGACTCGAATTGTTTCGGAAGTAAGTACTTGGTCGTATTCTTGTTCTGATTTTGGGAGTTCGTCATAGGCAACGAGACATGGGTGTTGCTTTAGCTCGTCGTTCCGTTTTGGACCGTAAACCCAACCCTCGTCTTGTCGCTTCTTTGCCCAAGTTTCATGTGCGTTTTCCGCAAGCGTATGTAGTAAACCATCCAAAACTTCAGGAATCGTTACCCCTGACGTGTCGATCGGTTGAGGGGAGTACATGGTCAAGTCTCTTCACTAATTGACGATTCGTCCTTCACTGTTTTATCACGAAACACCGTCGACTTGCGACAAACTCCGAGCGTCGAACCTAAATGAGAATCTAAGATTCGACTGGGGAATGGTATAACCTAAGCCAATAGCAACTTGCGAAATCTCTCTATCGCAGAATTCAGGCCGTTGGTGGGATAGTCGCGGCGAAAAGATTCGCCAACAGCTTCTGCGCGCTGCCGAATGTCATCCGAATTCATCAGTTGAATCAACTTTGCAGCCGCATCCTCAGGATGAGCGGGATTGGCCATCAATCCTGCCCCCGACTCGCAAACCGCCTGGGCAGTCAGTACCTGCTCCAAGCTCAACGGTAGAAACAGACATGGGTTACCTGCGAGTAACGC
>CAYNJG010000187.1:0-14769 GCA_964397295.1 uncultured Pirellulaceae bacterium | reverse complement strand
GTTCCATCGCGTTGAAGAAGCAGCCGAACCGATTCGGGAGATCCTGTTGTAGGGCGGCCATGGCAATTGACTACCAAATCGAATGCGAACGAGTTAACCGGTGGGAGTTACCCATGGGCGCGCTCGGCGTTGCATTGCATTCTGATATGAAGCGAGGTTTTGTTGCATGCATGGACGACGTTTACCTATTGGACCTCGAAACCGGCGATTCGAAACGATTGTACTCACATGGAAGTTACGCGTCTAACGTCGTTCATGTACCCGAAACAGACCTCATCATCTCGGCTGGATACGACGGGGCGTTGCGTTGGTTTGATCTCGCGACCGAGAAAGTCGTGCGTGTCTTACAGGCTCATTCATTCTGGTCTTGGGATATGGCACTCAGTGCTGACCCAAGCGTTGTCGCAACGTCAAGCGGCCAATACCTTGCGGGCGACTACGAGTATCGACCACTCGCTTCGCCCGAACCATGCGTTCGAGTCTTCGAAACCGCCACGGGTGAGACTCTAGGCTCTTACGATTTCGGACCGCCCGTCCAAGCGGTCGCGGTAAGCTCCGACGGCAAGCGTGTTGCGGCAGCAAATCTAATGGGTGACGTTGGCGTGTGGGAAGTTGGTGGGGACCAACTCGCATCGTGGAATACGCCGGACTTCACCGCATTCGGCATCATCAAAAGCCATTGTCAGATCGGTGGCATCTACGCGATTACTTTTGCACCGAACGAGAACGAAATCATCGTCGCAGGCATGGGCCCCATGCGAGATCCAATGGCCGGCAACGGCAAGCAGCGTTGGCAACGATTCGATTGGACGAAAGAGACACCGGAGAAGCTGGCCCAATCAAACGACGACCAGGTAGGTGAGGGGCTGATGGAGACACTCGCCATCCATCCGTCCGAGAAGTACTTCGTGATGGGCGGACGACTACGTGGCGGATCGTGGAGTACGGCACTCTTTGACCTTGCCTCCGGAGACCTGCTACATTCGCTAAAGACAGGTACTCGAGTCACGAAAGCCGTCTTCTCACACGATGGTTCGCGCCTACTTCTTGCCGGCGCACGCAAGCAAAAAGAAAACGCCGACAAGCCGTTTGGCATTGTCGACGTGTACTCCGTGACGGAGAAAGCAACCTCAACGCCTGCGCCGGACGACGAATAGCCCCAAGATCGCGAACACCCCAAGAACTCCTGTCGATGGCTCAGGCACTGCGGCTGCGCCAGCCACGGGCAAAGCTGCCGGGATATCCACAGCGGTCAACCCAAAGTTATTCGTCAGCTGTAGAAAGTCAGAAAAAGCCACGATGCCATCACCGAAGTCACCGCTTTCCCAACCACCGCCTTCTTCTCCAAAGTTCGAACTCAGCGTCAAGAAATCATTAAACCCGACAGTGCCATCCAAATCGGCATCCCCCTGATACGCGAAGAACACCTCTAAGACTAACTCCGTTTCGCCGTCGAGATTAGTTTCTTCAACGAGATTAACGACTTGACCAAACCCTTGATGCCCTGGCAAAAACAGTTCGCCAAATTGGTTATCAAAACGGAATCCATCGAGGTCACCGTTCTCGATGTCACCCGTAACCGCTAACGTGACGCTCGTTCTTTGACCCTCCTCCAATGAAAGTCGATCGAGCGGACTAACCACCGTTACCGTTGCGAGTCCGGAGAGTGATCCGATTTCCAACAGCGGATCGTTAACGAGAAAACCATCTTCATTGATCGTCGGACTCAACACGAGCTCACCGGCATCGCTGTCCAAGTTTTCGACGACAGCGCCTTCTGCACTTGGCGACAGTGTCGTGCCTTGATCTAGAACAATCGACGCGGCTGAACCGCCGAGCGTGACAGCCCCGTCTTTCACATAGATGGGAGAATCCGCGGAGGGATTCTCCAAGTACAAATTGCCGCCGCCCAACTTTCGAATTGCACCAACGGGACTCAGCAATTGCCCGCCATTGCTCACCAGCAGCGCTGAACTTGACTCTGCTGGTACGGTTATGTTGCCCGAGACTATCTCGATGTTCGCCGTCGAAGAAAGAGAAGAGTTCCCATCAAACGTGAGCGCAGAAATGCGCCGATCAGCCACGGATCGAGCTTCTCCGCCAACAATCAAATGATCGCCTGGCTCGAACACAGTGTCCGCCACTCCATCGCGAATCCAGTTATTGGGGTCGCCCCAAGTCTCTCCATCGCCTGCAACTCCGCTGGTTGCATCAGTGCCGACCCAACGTGCGTCGCGGCTAGTGGAATCAACGCGGTACAAACTTCCGGTGTAGTTCACGACGTATAAATTGCCGACACCGTCTTCAGCGAATGATGCAACGGTCGAGTTGGCCGCACCGATATCGGCCTCGAGTGTATCGTTGCGATTAATAACCGTGCCACTATCGGGGTCGCGTGTCCAAATATGGCCGCTCGCGAAATCGCCGAAGAAGTACTGGCCTTGAAATTCCTCCAACGGACCGCGATAGACATAACCGCCGGTTACCGAGTTCCCGCGAAACTCTCCGCCGCCATGGCCGTACTCGTAAACCGGAGCAGTGAGAGAAACATCGCCACACTGAAGATTGCCGTCCCGGGAGTCACCCGTATCAAAACACTGCGTTCCTTCCATCACTCGCCAGCCGTAATTTTGGCCAGAAGTACCTGCAGGCAATGTGTTTATTTCTTCAACCTCGCGTTGTCCGACATCGCCAATCCAAAGATCACCGGTTTCTCGATCGAAACTATTTCGCCATGGGTTGCGAAGTCCATACGCAAAAATCTCATCCCTACCGTCAGCATCAACAAACGGGTTACTCGTCGGAATGGAGTAGTTTTGAATACTGTCGTCAGGAAACGCATCACCAGAGACATCAATGCGCAGTATATTGCCCAACAAGTTGCTCACGTCTTGTGAGTTGTTCTCCGGATCGTTACCCGATCCGCCATCCCCGGTAGCAACGAACAGTTGATTCCTCGCGTCGCCTTCTGCCGTCGGGTCAAAGCCAATCCAACCGCCGTTGTGATTTGAAAATGGCTGGTCAATTCGCAGAATCGATCGTTGTGAGTCCGCGTCAGCCACGTTCGATGTTGCTGCATCACCTGCGACCGAATACTCGAAGATTTGCGAGCGATGGTTTTGACTTCCACCCGGCTGCGAAGCGTAGACGTAGAAGTTACCGTTGGTTGCATAGTCAGGGTGGAACGCCAGACCTAACAAACCTCTCTCTCCACCGGTCGCCAATTGCGGCACCGTTAGAAACGGCTCGTCGGCAACATCCCCGGTAGCCAGATCGAGAATGAGAATGTTCCCTGATGCTTGTTCCAACACGAACAATCGCTCCGTATCACCGACGGGCGATGTGGCGAAAACCGGTTGATCGATTCCCCGCACAACACGTTCAGTGAAAGTCTGAGCTTGGCCGCACGTTGAAATTGCGAATAGCGAAATCAACACCACGAGTGATCGGAAGTAAGTCATAAGTTTGCTCTAGCGACAGAAGAAGAATGAGACTTCATTAGAACACATCCTTGCGTAAGACTGATCGTAATGAAAGTCCGCAAACAGCACAAAGCAATTCTCCATACATTCGCTGTAACGACGCAGCATGGCGTGTTTACGCGCTGATGCGGAATCGCAGTTGATGACCTGAATCACACGCGGCACGGATTTGCCGAAGAAGATCGCTCTCGCGAAACGGCTTTGAGACGACGTGAACTCCGGCCTTGCCCAACTCTTCGATTTCGTAGGCTCGAGGATAATCGACCAGAGCGATTACTTGCGATTCCGGGTGGCGTGCCTTGATCTCGGCCAACTGCGACTCTCGATGAAAGCCTTCCATCGGTGTCTCCCAAAGGACGACATTCACACCTTCGGTGGCAACTTGGTCACCGAATTCTAGTTGCACAACCTTCGCGGTAAACGAAGCAACCATATCCTGCACCGCCTCGCCGAAGCTTCGCGTTCTGGCGTATACCGCCACAAAATCGGTGGCAGCAGTAGAAGCTGAAGTGTGCGCCAACGGATAGGGATTCGTCGACTCGCCAACAAGCTGAGCATAGACGCTGCCATGCTGCAACTCATGACAATAGAATGTTTCCACACGCGAGAATTCGCTTTCCGTACGTTTTTGCCCACACGACCAATCGCCCAACACATAGACGAACTTCGAATCGGGGCTGCGAGCCTGTAGCGACTTCACTTCATGAATGGGAAACTCGCCTGGTCGACTGACAGCGAAAATCACCAAATCTATCGCAGCTGTTTTCACTTCTGCGATATCCGAAGCGAAGCGAACCGCATACGTTTCAGCAAGCTCATCGAAAATCGGCGAAAACTCGGCGCGTTTACTGCCGTTAGTCTCCGTACCGATCCATAGAATTTGAGCTGCCATCTTTAGTCGTCCGTGAAACCTGACCTGCAGAACATAGCGAAGCGGCTCAGTTGGGAACAGATGAGTTGCCCAATGGCTATCCGTATTGCCGCAAAGCTACGACGGCAGCTGTGATTCAAACTTATCGAACACCACCTTCGCCTCTGCAGCGTTCGTAGCCTCGCGCAGTGCAGGTAGGAAATCGTCGTCTTGCAGAATACGAGAGAGCCGAGCTAGAGCGTGTAAGTGCCCTCGGTCATCCGTCGAGGCGAGCAACAAGAACGTATAAGTCAATCCGCGCCGACCGCCAAAAGGTATACCTTGGCTGCTCATTCCAAGCGCCAATAGAGGCTCACCGAGAATAGCCGTGAGAGGACGCCGAGGGTGAAGAATAGCGACACCGTTCGGCATGGCAGTGGACTGAAGTTCCTCGCGCGCCCGAATGGCTTCTTCCATCCGATCCGTGTCCCACAGCATGCCAGTTTCTGCCGCCAGGCCGACCATTTCTTCGATCACCGAGCGTTTTGTCTTCGCACGTAATGGAATGGCGATCGACTCTTCACGCAACATTCTTGCGAGCGGAGACTCACTCTCGGCTTCCTGAAGTCGCTCCTCTACCTTTTGCAGCTCGGATTCTTCCAACAGCCCCATGCGTTCTTCCATCCAATGATGGATTTCGGCAAAAGAGAAAACCCACTTGCCCTGCACTCGTCTTCCCGGAAGTTTCCCACGCGAGGCAAGCTTCTCAACCTGCTGCGGAGTAATGTGCAGATAGACAGCCAAACTTGCCAAGTCGAAATCGGGTTGACTCATTTTTTGATCGACTTGGAAAAGTACTAAAGTCTTGTTGGTCAAAAGAGATGGAACTTACTGCCGCAACCTCGAAAGTCAGCTCGTTACAACAAACCGTAATTCGTCAACGTTTGTTGCAGCTTCTTCTTGCCTTCGTCTTCCAACGGTGTCATGGGTAATCGCATGTCACCCGTGTCGCGACCGAGCATCTGCATTGCGGCCTTGATCGGGATTGGGTTCGTCGCCAAACCAAGCATGTCTTTGCACAGACCGAATAGCTTGTGATGCCACTTTTGTGCTTCCGCCAAGTTGCCGTCGTTAAACGCTTTCAGCAACGCAACCATGTCTTGCGGAATAATGTTGCCAACCACGGAGATGATGCCCGAGCCACCAACCGAAAGCAATGGAAGCGTCATACTGTCGTCGCCACTAAGCACTGTGAGGTTCGTCATACCGATGACCTGTGAAGCTTGGTCCATCGAACCGGTGGCTTCTTTCACCATGGCGATGTTCTCGAGTTCGGCCAGACGCGCAATCGTTTCCGGTTCAATGTTCTTCGCTGATCGACCGGGAATGTTGTAGACGCAAATCGGCAAGCCACACTCTTCCGCCAGAGCTTTGTAATGCTCGTAGAAACCTGACTGCGTGGGCTTGTTGTAGTAGGGCGAAACCAAAAGCGCCGCATCCGCGCCTTCTTTCTCTGCCCACTTCGTCAAGCGAAGTGCTTCGGCTGTGCTATTTGAGCCCGTGCCCGCCATGACTTTGATCCGACCAGCTGCAGCCTGCACCACCTCAGAAATCACCTGCTCGTGCTCGTCGTGCGATAGCGTGGGCGATTCGCCTGTCGTCCCGACGGGGCAAAGGCACGTTGTTCCGGCCTCGACTTGAAAATCCACCTGTTTC
This sequence comes from uncultured Pirellulaceae bacterium, assembly GCA_964397295.1. Classification (GTDB taxonomy): domain Bacteria; phylum Planctomycetota; class Planctomycetia; order Pirellulales; family Pirellulaceae; genus CAYNJG01. The sequence goes on along the minus strand of CAYNJG010000187.1, from coordinate 8,721 downwards.
CGCAACGCATCCACATCGACCTTGCCGTCTTTAAACGGGGTAACAATGGCGACGGACAATCCTGCGAATTCAGAGCCTTTGCGAGTCATCAATCTCAATTTCCATAAAAAGTTTGTTGCCGACAACGACGTTGGTGGCTGCTCATAATAAGGTACGCCCAGTGGGGCGGAAAGGTGGTGCCGGGCGTCGCAAAGCATGAGTTCATTGCGAATTGCCCCAAACCTTGCAACGTGCGATCAAACAGTTCGATTATCGACTTAGCGATATTGGTTGACGCTGCGCCGGAGGGCCTGCGCTAATGCCGCCTACTTCTTCTTCATCTCATTTCTCACGAAACCTACCCGATACAATGTGACCGGACACCGCGGTATGGTTTAGGTTCGCGATTTTATGACGACAAAGGCAGGATGAACCATGACTCGCATTCTCAGTTTTCTCGGACTTGCTATCACCAGCTGTCTTTGCTGTGTCGCATTGGCCAACGAGCCGGAAACGTCACTCAAGCTCAAAGATTTTCGCCCGGTTTCGCAACTGCAAGTCAAAGCAACTTCCATCAAGCGAGCGAAGTTCCCGGTCGTCGACGTACATACACACTTCGAGGACTTCAACAATCAGCCGCACCGCGTCGATGAGTTCATCAAAAGGATGGACCACAACAACATTGCCGCATGCGTAAGTCTCGATGGCTATGTAGGAGACACCTTTGCCGAGCACAAGAATCTGCTGTGGAAGAAACACAAATCTCGCTTCATCATTTTCGCTCGCGTACCGTGGCAAGGCCGCGGAGAGAAAGAGAAGCCTGCGACTTGGGATATGCACCGACCCGACTTCGGTCATCAAGTCGCATTGCAGTTGCGAGACGCCAAGCGAAATGGCGCTAGTGGGCTGAAGATATCGAAAGCACTCGGGTTGAACCTGAAGAACGCAGATGGATCACTCGTCACGATTGATGACAAACGATGGGATCCGATTTGGAAAGCATGTGGTGATCTCAAGCTAACCGTACTGATTCACATCGCCGACCCTGCTGCGTTCTTCGGGCCACTCGACGAAACAAACGAACGTTACGGCGAACTCGAAGACCACCCCAACTGGAGTTTCCCAGCTTCGAAGTTCCCAAGCCGCGAAGCACTTCACACCGCGAGAAACCGAGTCATCGCACGACACCCGAAAACGCAGTTCATTGGCGCACACGTGGGCAACAACCCGGAAGACCTCGCAACCGTCGGTGAATGGCTCGATACATACCCGAACTTCAACGTAGAAATCGCCGCCCGCATCAGCGATCTCGGCCGCCAACCGTATACCGCCCGCGCATTCATGATCAAATATGCCGACCGCATTTTGTTTGGCACAGACGGGCCAGTTTCCGAAGCAACGCTACGCATTCATTGGCGATTCTTAGAAACGAAAGACGAGCACTTCGCCTACAGCGATGGCGATTATCCTCATCAAGGCTTCTGGAAGATCTATGGGCTGGGACTTCCTGACGCAGTCCTCAAGAAGATCTACCACGAGAATGCGGCGAGAATTATCCCTGGCGTGAAAGAGAAACTCGCCGCCCAACGCTAGAGGAAACCTATTCCCAAGACGTAGCCTCAGGATGAAACCGTTCCCACGCGTTGCTGAACGACGCTATGGCCGATGTTGCCTCCAAACGCTTTCCTTCCAGTTCGCCATCTGTGGCGAGCCCCTTCAGTAAATCCCAGGTCGATCCAGTTTCTTTGTCGACGAAACCATTTTCGATTTTCTCGAAAGTGAGCGTACGCCCATCGACATCACGGCTCCAAGCTACAGCGGCTTGATCGTCTTGTTCGAAGTGGACCACCAGCTTCAGATCAGCCAGACTATCGTTGACGGGCGCATCATGTTGCTGCAGTCGATCAAATCGCCAGGAACGCGACTTGCCTTTGTGTACTAATCCCAAGCAGAATCTTTTCGATTGGCTCAAATAGTGTTTGTCGAACTCCAATGCAGTCGGCTTCAACATCGTTGCGGTCGTGGAAGGATGCAGTTCGGCCCAAGCAGACCAAGTTGTGATGGATGCGGGTAAAATGGTGAGTCGCTCGCCCTTCAGCTTGCCCTCCATGCACTGCCCAAGAATGTGGCTCCAAGAACCACCGGTTTCCTGGTCGCCCATAACAAGACTGTGGCCCCACAGTTTTCCGGAAACGAAGAACGTCAATTGCTGCTCGCCGACTTGACTGGCATACACGATGCCGTTGTGGCAAAGATGTCACCACGTCGCTGCGATTCGGCGATCCCCCAACGCGTCGTTAAAGATCTCCCGACGCGGACCCGTCAACATGTTGATTGGGTAGGCTCGAGCATGCCCATCGAGCTCGATTCCCAGCACCAACTCGTTCGGTTGCAGCGATTGCTTCGCCTGCTCCACATCGACATGCGGAGGATCCACGATGGGGTCAAAGGGATTCAAGACTCGCTGCGGCTCAAATTCGTCGTGTTGAAATCGAATAGCCGGCAGTTCTCCGGAACCCTCGGTTGCCTGAGCAAACCAGCCTGGAGCGAAGTACCAGACGAATGCGTGCGTAGTGGCAAGCAAGCCACAGATGACCAACAGTATTTTTCGACCAAACACAATAGATCCTCGTGCGTTGAACGTTGAGCTCAGTGAAGACGACGGTGACGTCAATTACTTACGTTTTTTTTGCATGCTTCCCAGTTATCTCATTTGCTTATGATGCCTGACACTTCACGGAATACTCCGTTTCGAAGAAAGTATCCTGGGATTCCTGCTTGCGATGTGAACCTATGCAGCAGTTGTCCCAATCCTGAGTACAATTCGATCGAGCCGATACCAGTTACAACAACTGACCGATCTAATTCACTCGAATCAGCCGCCTGAGTGACTAACTGAATCTCACTGCACATGGACTCATCGCCCGACACTGCCAACGCCACAAGGCATAAAACTTCACTACGTTGGAAGATCTGCGAGCCTGAATGCACCGACACCGTTTCGGCCTTGGAGTCAAACGCGATCAATGGCGATCGACGGGCCCAGTATTCGGAACGGAAATAGCTGATAGCGATTGGCCCAACCACAGCGAGCAGCCAAATCGGCACCAGCACGGCTGTCGTGTTCAGCAACGAAGAACCAGGCTGGTTCGCTACAAACCAAAGTGTTCCGCCAAATAACGGAATGGATACCAACAACATAAACGCGAGCCCCATAAGTAGCTCACGCTTGGAGTAGAGCTTTGGAACAATGGCTATCGTTCCATCTTCCGCCTCGACCAATAACTCATCGTAAGTGTAGGAACGGCCAAGCAAACTGAAATCGCTGGCGACTAGTCTTTCGATACTCATGACCCTACCCGCCTGAACAACAAACGGGGTATCTCCTTTTCGACTTCGTCATTGCGACTAGAAGGATGGTTCCTTCTTTTCTCGAGCAAACGGCGGGTTCTCAAACCGTCTACCATCCTCGGTGACGCGAGGATCCCCCTGTTTGGCGAGCTCCGTTAACAATTGCGATCGGAGTTTCAATTTCACTTTTGCGTACTTTGCTTCTGCCGCAACGTTGTCAACCTGGTCGAGGTCATCGGCGAGTACGTAGAGCTCTTCTGCAGGGCGTTTTGCAAACCCGAGGTCATACGCTTCCGCCATCGTTTGGCGATTTTCCATCATCCACGCTTTGGTGGGGCTTGCATCCAAATCACCAAACGAAACGAACGTGTTGTTGATGAGCTTGTCCGTGGGCGGTAGCGCGTCGTCTTCGAAGTTAGGGGAACCCATCGGCCAGCGATCCGGCTTGAAATTGATGATATACAAGTAGTCGTGGGTTCGAAGTGCTCGCTGCGGATACGGCAGCATGTCGGGCCGCGCTTTAGCGACGTGTCGCTCTCGTCCCGTGATGACGAAGTTACGCTCCGCCTCAACTTGCCCTGCATTTTCGGAGTGCAGAATCGGCACCAAACTTCGGCCCGTCATTACTTCAGGAACTGCGACGCCACCGACATCGAGAAACGTCGGCGCTAAGTCCATAAGGTTTACAAGATCATCGACGACACGACCGCCCGAGAAGCTCTTCGGAAAACGCACGGCTAGCGGTACCGCGACGCCGAAATCGTAAAGATTACACTTGCCGCGAGGAAATCCGGGAGCTCCGTGATCGCCGCTCACAACCACGACGGTATTTTCGAGTTCGCCGAGTTCTTCGAGCTTCTTCAACATTAGGCCCAGCGCCGTATCGAACGCTTTGATTTCGCCCAAGTAGTCTGCCACGTCTTCGCGAACAACATCGACGTCGGGTAAGAACGAGGGCAACTTCCCTTTCAAGTCATCAGGATCGATGCCCCAGAGTCTCTCGCCAGAACCAGCGATCCATTTTCGATGCACGTTCGTAGGACCGAACCAATAAGAAAACGGCTTGCCATTTGGTCGCTTGGACAGAAAGTCATCGAAGTTACCTGCGACTTCGTCCAGCAACGTCTGCTTTGCATCTTCAATACTCTTTCCGTTTTTCACCGCCGCCGTCACGTGTTGCGAGAAGCGGTTGAATTTTGCACCTCGCTTGACGTACGAATATTCTTTTCCGCCATACGGAGCATCGCTTGGCTTACCTGGCGACCAGACTTTGTAGGTGTGCCCAATGTGGTACCCATTGTCACGCAACAGTAGCGGATAACTCGGAATGCTCGCATCCCAAACGGCGCCTTGCAAAATCGCGCCTCGCCCAGTTCGAAAGAAATATTGACCGCTCAGCAATGCACTTCGACACGGCGTACACGATGGCGCGTTGACGAAAGCGTTTCGAAATAAGACTCCTTCTTTCGCAACTCGATCAAAGTTCGGTGTATCCGCTACGTCGTTGATCGTTCCGCCTCCGTCTAGCTCCGCATACGCACTCGCGTAACGCCCCCAGTCATCGGCGAAAGCGAACAAGATGTTCGGTCGCGGGTCGGCGGCAAGGCAGGGCAGGGCGAAGCAAGCAGCAAAAACCAGTGTGGCTATAATTCGGTACATATTCGTGCCCCTAGGCGGCGTAAAGTGCTTTGGCGAGAAACCGGTTGGAAACAATCGCGAGGCTTTCTAGGATAACGGATTGGAAATAACGACGCTTCCCTTCAACGAAACGACGAGCAACTACGTGGACGAACTCGATCCCGAAAATAACCCAGAAAACCAAGACTCGAATCCCGAACCGCAAAAGTCTGACTTCTGGCCGTTGATTCCGAAGCTAATTTCGCTACCACCGATTTTTCATTCACTAGAATCAGATGGGCCCTTTCAAGAGTGCCTGCTCTGCAAAAAAAGCTTAGCGTCGGTTGCGAGCACCTACATGGTCGAGCGAATCTTTCGTGGAACAGAACCGATCGTGGAGTATGCGATATGCACAGATTGCCAACACAAGAACAGCGATGAGCTCTCGGATAGTTCTCGTCAGGCCATGATGGAGCTATTTGGCTCGATCGATCAGGAAGCTCGGCTACAACAACTTCGCGAGCGGCTGGAAGACGGCAAAGAAGATGCGTGGATCGATACGTGCGTGCTCACCGGCAAGCCGCGCAGTGAGTGCAAAGGCTTTCATGTAATCGCGAAATGCACGGGTTTCGATTTGGAATTGGGATTCATGCCCTTTATGCTTTCAGACGACGCGATTAAGCAAATCACCGCCCTGATGTCGGCTCAGACTCGCAAACAGATGGACGACTTCATGGATAACTTTTCGATGCCGCCCGAGTTCGCGGAAGATCCCGATCTCGTGCCACTGTTCCTGTAGCGCCCCCGAACTTTCCACATTCAGGATTCAATCATGCGTTGTACTTTGACGATCAGTGTTACGCTTCTGCTCTTCTTCACTTCCATTTCCAACGCTGAAGATTTTTCGGACGTGCCAGTGATTGATACGCACATCCACCTTTACGACACTGCGAGAAAGCTACCGTGGCCACCGAAAGATGACCAGGTGCTTTATCGCCCTGTGCTGCCCAAGCACTTTGATGAAGTGGCCGAGGAGAATGGCATCACGGCGACGGTCATCGTAGAAGCCAGCGAGTGGCTGCCCGACAACCAATGGGTTTTGGATTTAGTGAAGCATGACCCAAAAAAGTACATCGGACTTGTAGGAAGTCTCGAAATCGGCACGCCAGACTTCGAAAAGAACCTGAAAGAGCTATCCAAAGACAAACGCTACGTCGGCATCCGCATGCGTGAGCGACCGGGCAAAGAACAATTCTTTACCGAGGAGGTTTGGCGAGATTTAAAATTACTCGCAGACACGGACCAGACGTTAGATGTACTGATGTTCCAGTTTAGTCTGGAGGAAGTGGCCATGATCGCGAAGAAAGTGCCCAACTTAAAGGTCCTCATCAATCATGTTGCTGGTGCCGACATCGAAGGTAAGCCAGCGGATGCCATATGGAAGCAGGGTGTGAAATTGGCAGCCGCGCAGCCGAACGTTTATTGCAAGATTTCCGGGCTGTTCCAGCAATCACATCGCAAGCCCTCACCGACGGATGCTGCTTTCTACAAACCAACGTTGGACGTACTGACGGAAGCGTTTGGCGAAGACCGCTTAGTGTACGGCAGCAACTGGCCAGTGACGATGCGGCACGGAAGCTACAGCGACTACAAGAAGATCGTGCTGGACTACTACGGCCCCAAAGGGCGTGAGGCTGTTGAGAAACTGATGTACCGCAACGCGTTGAAATTTTATGGCTTGCCGGAATTGAACCTGGCGGAGTAGCCATCGGGACGACTACTCCCGAGAAAGCAGATTTTCAACGATTTTGCAGAGATCGTCAAAACCATGTGGTTTGATGCAGTAGGCATCCGGACCGCGCTCGTTCGGAACGTCTCTTGGGGCATCGTCGACGTAGCCTGAGCAAATGATCACAGGCAGGGATGGTCGAACGGATTTGATTCTCGAGACCAATTCATCACCCGACAACTCTGGCATCGCACGATCAGCGATGACAATGTCAACGGCATGCGGGTCAGCCAGAAAGTACTCAAGAGCGGCCGGGCTTGAGGTGAAACATGCCGTTTCGTATCCAACCTGGGACATAAGAGCAGATAAGCCGTTTGCGATCAGTTCGTTGTCGTCCACAATCAGCACTTTTGCGATCGCACCTTGGCGCCGCACTTCGGAAGCGGACGACAGAGATTCTGGCGTAGAAGATTGCGTACTAGCCGGGAACAATATCCGAAAGGCTGCTCCTTCCCCTGGTACACTCGAAACCCGTATTTGACCATTATGACGACGAACAATTCCGAACACGGTCCACAGCCCAAGCCCTGTCCCCTCGCCGACGGGCTTTGTCGTAAAGTACGGATCGTGGATACGTTCAAGCAATTCCGCCTCGATCCCAACGCCTTCATCAGTGACTTCCAGCTCTACATACTTTCCTGGGTCAACGCCCAAATCGTCGGCGGCATCTTCATCCAGATCCCTGGTCGAAACCACGATCCTGATGTCTCCACCGGAATTTCGCATGGAATAGTCGGCATTGCTACAAAGGTTAAGCAGCACCTGCCGAATCTGATTGACATCGCCTTCAATCCGGACAGCGTCATCTGTGGGGCTGAACAGGATGTTCACGGAAGGACTGAGGGTCGTCTTTAGCAGAGGCAATGACTTTTCAATCATGGAAGCCAGTGAAATAACCGTAGTCGCTCGCGGACCAGGCCGACTCCACCTCAGCAGTTGCCCCACGATTCCCTTCGCCGACTCCACGGCGACGTCGATTTCTCCCAGATGAAGTGCTGCCGTGTTTGAGTTTACGGCTCGACGCAAAAGGTTCGAGCGGATCTGGATCGCATACAGGACGTTGTTAAAGTCATGGGCGACTCCAGCCGTAAGTTGCCCAATAGCCTCCATCTTCTGGGATTGTCTAAGTCGATTTTCCAAATCGCTTTGCTTTGCTTGCGACGCCTTGTGATTTGCCATTTCATGCACGGCGAGGCTTGCAAGTTTTGTCAGCGAGTCCAGATCGTGCGTCGTCCACTCGCGCGGAGATCCATCGATAACACAAAAAGAGCCTAGGACGTTCCCATCATGCACCAGGGGCACCCCGAAGTAGGATGCGACTCCAAGATCCCGAATGGCAAGGTTGTCGCAGACCAGTGGGTGCTTTCTCGCATCATTGACGATCAGCGGTTCGTTTCGGTTGACGACATGTTGGCAAAATGAATGCGAAAGTGGAGTTTGCCTTTCCTCCGCCCATGGTTGGACCAGACCATTGGAGCTAACGAAGAACTGGCGATCATCCGTCACAAGAGTGATAAGTGACACTGGGGCATCGAGAAGCTGACTTGCCAACTCCGTGAGCAGTTGGAAATTTCGTTGCACGGGAGCGTCGAGAATCTCCAGGCCAAGAAGCGCATTCAAACGTAGCTCATCATCGAGCGGAATGAACGTGTCGCTGAGTGCACTCGACTGGAGCAGCACCGCCGAATGATCACCAGAATGTGAGTTGGCAGTCATGTCGGAACCTGTCTGGCAGACGGCGTCTTTAGATCTCAATCGGCCATGGAATAATCACGCGACGACAGTCCTGGGGAACATCATCACGAATGTTCCATAACATATACCGCCGCTCGCCCCTCCGCCACCAGTCGCTTCGTCAGACCCAAACGTGGCGACGTTCGCCCTGCGTTCTTTACTCGGCCCGAAGTGTGGCGACGAGTACTGGCAATTCTCCGGGGGGCGGCGCCCTTCCGCTTCAATTGTTCTTTTTCGACGACGACCTAGCA
>CAYNJG010000186.1:0-14809 GCA_964397295.1 uncultured Pirellulaceae bacterium | reverse complement strand
GTTAGCAGGCGTCGATTCTCGAGGTCTTCTAAGCTAAGTGGGCGATGCTTGCGTCGGCGCATTGGTAGTTCCCGTGGGTTGGAGTCAGTCTGTCTATCGACGCAATTCTCAGCAGGACTTTAATTCCGCAGCAAAGCGAAGCAGTGCATACATACTGCGCTCTCTTGTGTCCTCGAATCGAGGAACGTCGTGAGCGTTCTGTCGTGTCAATGAAGCCCCACTGGCGATTGGTTATTCGCCCAGTTCCGCCAGCCAAATCCCCGTGTCTGCTTCGCGGCCATAGAGGATTGTCACATCACTGTGGAATTCGATGCTTGGGTCGCTCGGAACCCATCTCGCGTCGAGCTGCAAGGATTCCGAAAAGAACACGCCAAAGCCAATATTCCCGTAGGTGATTTCGGATTCGCGGTTGCTAAGAAGGAACTGGAACGGCGACACCGTTGGGATGGTGAAGCCATCGTTTTGTTGGTCGCCTCCAACCGGAACCAGTGAACCGCTCGCCGACGAGATCGACACGCCAAGGAGGCTCATGGGGAACGGTGGAGTGAGCTCGATTCGATTGTCTTGAGTCAGTGTGGCTCGAAGCGGTTCGGCTTCGGTTGTTGTTCCATCGCCTCTGGTCGGAGTTTCCGATTCATTGCCGCCACCGTTTTGGTCTCCGTTGGCAAACACCGAGAAGTGGTGGCTGTTGCGTGCGGCTGTGTCTAGCCCGCTCCCGAGTTCTGAGTCACTTTCGAATCCAAAGGCTTCGACAATGTCGACTGCATCTGCTGTTGAGTAGTCAGGCACGACGGTCATGTTCAGTGCGGGATTGGTTGTTTGCCAGTGGTGGTTCTGGAATTTGCCACCTACGTTCAATGCGAAAGCCCATAGGCCGGTATCCGTGCGACCAATCTGGTCTGGCAGTTGGTCTCCGTTCAAATCGAGGACGCTTACATTCGACCAGTTCGCGGCTTCGGCCCATCCGTCTCCCCAAGTCCACGTATGGAATCCATCGTTTGTCGCCGAGCCAACCCAGAGTCTACCGTCTTCTGTGCGGCCAATGATGTCGTCAGTCGCGTCGCCATTGAAATCCGCAATTTCTACATCTGTCCACTGGTCTCGCATCTTCCAATGACCGAAGTACCGAGCAAGCTCGAAACCAGCGTCGCCGTTTTCCCATAGCCACCAGCTGTTATCCGGTGCTCGGGCAACGATGTCGGTAAGTCCGTCTCCGGTAAAGTCTCCGTCGAGCACATCGACCCAATCGAAATCCTGAAAGCGACCCCAGTGGAAATGTTGGAACGTTTCGCCTTGGTAGTTCTTGGCGAGCCACCAATGACCTTTGGCTTCGCCTCCTAGTAAATCAGTCAAGCCGTCGTTGTTGAAGTCGCCGACGAACAGCTGCGTCCAAGTGGTCGTGGGTGTAAAGTTCCCCCAACGTTGATGTTCGAAGCTTGTTTGACGATTCAGTGACACCCAAAGGTCACCCGTAGTATCGTCGAACGAGATTACATCGAGCAGCGAGTCGCCATTGAAATCGCCAGTGCCAAGATATTTCGCATCGGCAAGCCGTTCGCCGACAGAAAACTGGAACCGTTGAGTGCCATCGTTGATGCGGATGGTCCAGTTGTTTTGCGAAGCCGGAATCTCCAGCACGTCGGTCACGCCATCGCCGTTGAAATCGGCGGTGATTTGCTGGCTACTGTCTCGCCTGAGAATCAGGTCGACGTCGATGACCACGGGGTCGACATTCAACACCCTTCGGTGTTCCAGGGACTCGATTTGAAGTTGACGACATCGGCGATTCAGCATTGGGAATCCGTTTCGAATAGAAGGGCCACACAGTGCCTATCGGCGCAAAGATCAGTAGCCTTTAAATCGCGGATCATGCGCAGCAGTGCGAGCACGGCCATGACGGGGAGTTCGCCGCTATGCGAGAGATTTAAGCACGGCCTCGCCACAACGGCGGGTTTCAGATAGCACTTCCACGAGATCGTTTTCGGTTGTGCACGGGTTGATTACGGTCGCTCGCAATGCGCCAACTCCCTCAATTTTGATCGGCACGATGTAGGCGTTGCCGTTGGTGATAACCTCACGCCGTAACCCGAGCTGAAATTCACCGACTCTAGTTGCGGGCCAGTCGCGTACTTGTGGCGGCAGGTATCGAAACGCTTGGATATTGCATTGCGGTTGGTGTAGCGGTTCGAAGTCGGGTGACTCAAGGAGCATCCGGTGGAACGTTTGCGTCAAGCCAAAAGTCACATCGACTAAGTCCGTAAAGATTTGTCGTCCGAAGAGTGACCAAATGCCCCATAATCCGTATGCCGCAGCGCGTTTCGTGCACTCAATCGTTTTCGTGCCACTGTCGTATTCGGCAATGCCCGGATTGGATGGGTCGAAGAGGTAAGGGGCATCCTGTTCGAACGCAGCGAAACGATGTTCCTTGTTTTTGTAAAACGCAAAAGCACACAGCGCTGGCATGAATAGCATTTTGTGTGCATCCCAAACAATGCTGTCTGCTCGCTCGCTCCCGCTCATAAGGTGTCGGTGTTTTTCGCTCATCAATGCCGCGCCGCCGTGCGCGGCGTCCACGTGCATCCAAACTTTTTCTGATTCGCAAACGTCGGCCACTTCATGGAGCGGGTCGAACGCACCGATCGGCGTAGCGCACGCTCCGGCGACCACGGCGACAATCGTTTGGCCATTGGCTTTGAGCTTCCGTACAATATGCGACAGTTCGTCGACTTTCATCCTGCGCCGTTCATCGACGGGAACGCGGACAATTTGATTCGTTCCGATTCCCAGAATTCCTGCGGCTCGTGTTACGCAGTAGTGCACGTCAGCCTGGACAATCATGGCGAGTTGCTTTGCGTCGGAAACTCCATTGCGCCAACTGTTTTCCACTGCGACGTTGCGCGCAGTTAGCAAAGCCGTGAGATTGGCCAGCGAACCGCCACTGGTGATAAGTCCTCCAAAGCTTCCGGGCGCGTAGCCGATTTCTGCACCGAGTTTCGCAATCATCACGTTTTCAACGGACGTCGCCCAAGGTCCCATTTCGTAAATCGCCATTACCTGGTTCGTTACGGATCCCATGGCGTCGAAAAGTGCGGCAATAGGAATGGAGGCTGGGACTTGGTGGCCGATGTAGCGCGGGTGGTGCAGGTTTTGACCATTGGCTAGCGTTTTTCGCAGCAGCTCCGTGAATGTTGGCAGCCACTCGGTCGTTTCGTTCGGCAGAAATCTAGGCGAAGGCAGCGTCTCTGCCGCCGAAGCGATGTTTGGCTCTGGCTCCTGCCAATTGAGGACATTGCCTGTTCGCGATTGCAGTGTGCGAAAGTGGTCTGCCAACGTGCTCGACCAGACATCAGCGGCGGAAGCGAATGTGTCGCCGCTATAGAGGGTGGCCAATCGAGCCTGGGCTGCGTGCAGTTCGTTTTCAACTGGCGATTGGGGTGGCATCGTGTTTGGATTGGCTTCGTTGGCGGATGGGAAGCAGCAGTTTACAGCATTTTCGCCGGGAGCAATCGGGATTGGGGAATCTCTGGAAATTCTCGTGTTTTCGATTTTTCGCGTTTGGCTTAAGCTGCCGTAGTTACCAACCAAATTCGATTTGTTTAAAGGAAGGATTCTCCATGACTGATGCACGTCCCCAAGATGAACTTTCGAAAGAAGAAGCAAAAAAACTGGTCGACATGATCGCGGAGGTTGAACGCGAGGAAGATGACGAGTTGGAAGCGGCACGCGAAAAAGCGAAGTCAGCCGACGCGTCGAAGTAGCAGCGTGCCTTCAGGCATGTTGTGGACGTATTAAGGAGATCTCGCGATGATTTGGCTACTGGCTGCGTTAGTGTTGGGCGTCGTCGCGTTGTTTCTGTACGACGTATTCCAAAAGAAGCATGCGATCCTGCGGAACTTTCCCGTGCTTGGCCATTTCCGCTACTTCTTCGAGCTCATTGGCCCGGAGCTTCGTCAGTACATCGTTGCGGCCAATGATGAAGAGCGGCCGTTTAGCCGTGATGAACGCAGTTGGGTGTACGCGTCGGCGAAAAAACAAAACAACTATTTCGGTTTTGGAACCGACAATGATCTCGAGCGGTCTCCCAACTCTCTAATCATCAAGCACTCGGCATTCCCGTTGATGGAGCTGCGCGAGGGCCAACCCGAGTACGATCCGAAATACGCGATTCCGTGCGCAAAGGTGATGGGCGCACATCGCGGCCGCGCGAAAGCATTTCGTCCCGCGTCGATCGTAAATGTTTCGGCAATGAGCTACGGTTCGTTGAGTGCTGCTGCGGTCGAAGCGATTAATGGTGGATGCAAGTTAAGTGGGTGCTTGCACAATACAGGTGAGGGTGGCATCGCCCCCTATCACCAAAAGGGTGGCGAGCTAGTTTGGCAGATTGGTACGGGATACTTCGGCTGCCGCGATGCAAACGGGAAATTTGATCTTAAAAAATTCGTCGATACAGTACAGGCAAATCCGGTTCACGCGGTCGAACTCAAGCTGAGTCAGGGCGCGAAGCCCGGGATGGGAGGCCTACTGCCGGCGGCGAAGATCACTCCGGAGATTTCGAAGATTCGCGGCATTCCGATGGGAGAGGACTGCGTTAGTCCGTCGAGTCACTCGGCTTTCTCGGATGTCGATTCGATGCTGGACTTCGTTGAAATGTTGGCGAGCGAAACCGGTGTGCCTGTGGGGATCAAGAGTGCCGTCGGTGATCAAAAGTTCTGGTCGGATCTCGCTGATGAAATGGACAAAACAGAACGCGGTGTTGATTTTGTCGTGGTGGATGGTGGCGAAGGTGGAACTGGCGCTGGTCCATTGGTTTTCACCGATCACGTGGCGTTTCCATTTAAGCTCGGGTTCGTTCGCGTGTATCGCGAGTTCATTCAACGCGGACTTCAGGACAAAGTTGTGTTCGTCGGTTCTGGTAAATTGGGTTTTCCGGAAAGTGCGATTCTTGGTTTTTCGCTCGGCTGCGATATGGTCAATGTGGGCCGAGAGCCGATGATGGCGATCGGCTGCATCCAAGCTCAAAAATGCCATACCGGGCACTGTCCGACCGGTGTGGCGACGCAATCAAAGTGGCTAATGCGTGGTTTGGATGTGACAGACAAGGCGGCGAGAATGGCAAACTATATCGTCGCATTACGGAAAGAGATGCTCTCCGTTTCTCGTGCGTGTGGCTACTCACATCCAGCATTGATTTGTGCTGATCGCTGCGAAATTGTTGACGAACGATTTGGTGCGATGTCTGTTAAGGAAGTATTTAGGCTGCAGGATTGCAAGAATTGGGGCCTTCCATCTGCTGAGTCCGCTGCAGAGTTAACGCAGTTGATGCAACGCACCGAGGCTGCTTGAGTTTCTATCTAAGTGAAGTCGTAGCGATTGTCAGAGAGCACCGGGTGCTATCTCGCTAGCATCTTTCCCGAACTGTCGAATTGGGTTTCGGTTCGTTAACCCTTCGGAGCGATGTTCTAATCAAGGGACGCCTTCACCACGAACTCACGGTGTCCATTTCATGGATTGCCAAGTGGAGCGACTGTGTCCGCAAGTTTGAATCGACAGCAAACTCACAAGGTTGAGTTTGAAATTCTAGAAAAACGGGAAATGTTAACCAACAACTGGGGCCTCGATGCTATCGATGCACCGGAAGTTTGGAGCCGTGGATTCACTGGGCAAGGCGTCGTCGTCGCAGTTATCGATTCGGGAATCCAATTGCATGATGATTTAACTGCCAATCTCTGGTCCAATTCGGACGAAGTGGTCAATGCTATCGATGACGATGGCAATGGCTACATCGACGACCTGAATGGCTGGGATTTTGCTGAGAACGATAACACTCCGCTGACCAGAGACAGTCACGGCAATCACGTTGCTGGTGTCATCGCTGCACTCAACGATGGTGAGGGTGTTACTGGTGTCGCTTACAACGCGAAGATCATGCCGCTGCGAGTCTTTGACAACAATGGAAACTCTTCGTCACTCGAAATCGCCGACGCCATTCGGTTTGCCGTAAACAACGGTGCGGATGTCATTAACCTGAGCCTTGATGGTGTATCGACTCGTAGTTTGGATTTGGCTATCGAATACGCGGGTGATAACAATGTGTTGATCGTCGCATCGGCCGGCAACGGTGGGCTCTCGACGCCAAGTTTCCCAGCGACATCGAGCAAGACGTTAGACAACGTGATTTCCGTTGGAGCTCACGACCCGCAGTACCGTCGTTGGACAGGAACTAATCTTGTCGGAAATTCTGGTGCCGTACAGGTAGACGCACCGGGTGTTGGGGTCCTGAGCGTAAACAATGATAGCGGATACGCAACCAGTTCGGGCACAAGTTCAGCAGCAGCACATGTCGCCGGGATCGCAGCGCTGGCATTGTCAGCGAATCCGAGCTTGGAGGTTGGGGATCTGCGAGATGCCATTGTGGAAGGCGCAATTCAACGGGTTGCGGGTTCTGACTCCGTAGGCGCAGTGAATGCCAGCCGTACGTTATCGCTTGTAACTTCGGCGAGCGCACAGCAAGTGAGCACGCCTGGGGATTTCAACGATGATGGTCGAGCCAATTTCTCCGACTTCATTGTGCTTGCTCAGCGGTTCGGGCAAGCGGGTGGAAGCTCTGACGGAGACCTAGATGGAAATGGTCGGATTACTTTTCAGGACTTCTTATTGTTCGCCCGAATCTTTAACACCCAACTGGGACGCGGACCTCAGTTCGCCCTTAGTACCCCAGAAGTTGAGATCGCGACGTCAGTAGACACGCCTGTTGCCAGTGTTGTAGACGCGGCGTTATCGGAAGAAGGCTTCGGCGTTCTGTAGGCGAGGCCAAGACTGACTTCACTGCTTGACGTTCGCCATTAGGTTCCAGCCTGTTGGTAGGACGGCATCCTTTTCGATGACCGGAATCCCGTCACGAATTGCAAAGCAATCTCCCTCGTAGACTTGATCTTGGGGGATTCCCGCGTTTCTGATCTCGACGTTGTCGCCGATGCGACAGTTCTTGTCGATGATTGCGCCTTCAATCTTGCAGTTAGCCCCAACACCGAACGGAGGCAAGTGCGAGTCGAATGCGGCCTGGAGTTCTGCGTCGGTTTCGTACTCGTCGCTACCCATCAACACACTGTCGCGAATGACTGAATTCTCGCCAATATGGCAGCGAAGTCCAATCACGCTATTTTCAACAACGGCATTGTGTGAAATCGTGCAGCCATCAGCGATCAAGCTGTCTTTGATTGTTGCGTTGTTGATGCGCGAGGGTGGCAGGAATCGCGAGCGTGAGTAAAGCGGTGATTCAGGTTGGCCAAGTTGAAAAGGTGGCGACGAACTTGCGAGTGCAATGTTTGCCTCGTAGAAAGCGCGGATTGTCCCGATGTCCTCCCAATAGCCATCGAACGGATGGACTTGAACGTGTTTGTTATCGATAAGCGATGGGAATACTTCTTTGCCAAAGTCTTCGTGCGTTGTTGAACGCAATGCATCGACCAGGAGATCGCGGTTGAAGAGATAGATTCCCATGCTGGCGAGACAATCACGTTCGCCGGCTTGAAAGCCATGTTGCGTAAACCACGCTGGGGGCATGATAACAGATTCGATTTCTTCTTTGGTCTGAGGTTTTTCGACGAAGCCCAGTACGCGCCCGTCGTTGGTAAGTCTCATGATGCCGAACGCTTTGGCAGCTTCTCTATCAACAGGCAATGCAGCGATCGTTGCATCAGCTCCTGACTGAGTATGCGTGTGGAGCATGTCCAAGTAGTTCATGCGATAAAGCTGGTCACCGGAAAGAATCAGGACGTAATCGATATCGCGTTGTTCGAGGTAGCGGACATTTTTGCGAACGGCGTCAGCAGTACCTTCGTACCAGTCCGTACCGCCTTCCATCGTTTGCTGAGCGGCAAGTAGCTCGACGTAGCCGCCACTGTACTGATCGAACCGATAAGTTTGTCGGATGTGGCGATGCAGGCTGACAGAAAGGAATTGCGTTAGCACGTACACGCGACGCATCCCACTGTTGATGCAGTTGGAAAGCGGAATATCGATCAACCGATACTTGCCCGCGAGCGGGACAGCTGGCTTGGATCGGTATTTTGTTAGCGGTTGAAGCCTTGTGCCTCGACCACCGCCAAGAACAAGTGTGATAACGTTCTGCATTAAATCCTCACTTCCGGCCGCCTAGTCTGTGTCGGACGCAATATTCCGTCACTAGTCGCCAGTATGACGGATTTCTCGATCGACAGGAATCCAGACATCGCGGAGAAATTCTCTCCAACGCTTTGTTTGTGAGGTTGGTTGATAAGTTTCTCCAGTCGATAAACTTGGAAGATCCATCTGTCTGTGTTGCACATTATCTGTGAGTCGCGAGATTCACTAAATCATCAGGCCAGTTGTCGCTGTCGAGCGAGCAGCACTTTTATCTGGTCGTTGCTAGCGACGAATCGACTTGCCTGAGCGACACGATAGCCGGTACTTTGGTGAAATACATCCAAGGAAGGATTGCCTTATGGCTTACGGATCTAGTAACCGACTATCACGCGAAATTCGAGCTGTACGCCGTTCGGCCTTTCGCACGTTGTTTTGCGTTGTCTTTTTGGTCTCCGGCATTGCTCCCGCCTTTTGCATGTGGTGGGACTTTCGTGGTGATGTTTCCTGGCAGCAACAGGTTGGGACATTCTGGACGGTCGCACTGCGAACTTATCCACTCACGCTTTCCATTGCCGTGATCGCGATGTCGCGTCAGCTTGGTTGGTTCCGCTACGGGCGTTTCGTATTCATGGGAGCCGTCATTACAGCAGGAGCGTGTCTTGGAGATTTTGTTTCGACGATCAGTGGTAGTGGCGATCAAAGCGTGCAAGCGGCGAACTTTATCGCGACGCCCGACAATCCAGTGTTCGGTCCGGTGGTTAATAGCTTCAATTATTTGATTGGCTACTATCAGCTATATGGTGCACGTCATTTCTTTGCAGCGATCCTCGTTGGTAGCTTCGTGGGACGCACGGCGAGTAAAATTGTGAGACGAATCTTGGAGCTGGATTCCAATGATGTTGGCGAAATCGTGGAAACGGTGCGTCGCCGTGCGGCGTGATCGGGGTTGAGTACGTATGAGTCCGCGCCGAATATCGGCAGGTGGCTGATTTCGCGCTTGCGATTCGCTGCGTGCTGCGGACAATAGTGAGCTCTGTCCTTAAATCGCGGAGTTCACTATGTCGTATGCCCGTTGGTCTGCCTTACGTCTTTACTTCCTACTCTTCGTCGCAAGTGGGTTACTTTCACTTCAGCAATCCGCAAAAGCGGAAGACGGTGCAATGAAGTTGGAGTTGCGTAGTCGTGTTCCCTCCGCAGAAAAGTCAGCAAACTTCCACGTTGTGAAAAAAGAAGAGAGCTGGAAGCCCAGTGAAACGGCAGTCATTGTCTGTGACATGTGGGATGCGCATCACTGCTTGAATGCGGTGCGGCGTGGCACGGAACTTGCGCCACGCATGAATAGCGTTCTGAATCACGCGCGAGAACAGGGGGCAATCATCATTCATGCTCCGAGCAGTTGCGTGGGTGCGTACAAAGACCATCCGGCGCGGGCTCGAGCTCTAGCGGTTCCGAGATCGAAGCAATTGCCGGATGAGATCGAAAAATGGTTGGATCGCATTCCGGAAGAAGATGGTGGCGAATATCCCATCGATCAATCCGATGGCGGCGAGGACGATGATCCCGAAGAGCATGCTGCTTGGGCGAAAGAGCTCGAGTCGAAAGGAGTCAATCCGCGTGCTCCTTGGAAAGCCCAAACCGATTTGTTGGGAATCGACAACAAGCGTGACTTCATTAGCGACGACGGCGAAGAAATCTGGAGTATCCTCGAAGCAGAAAAACGCGAAAACGTGATCTTGCTGGGCGTGCACACAAACATGTGCGTGCTTGGCCGTCCGTTCGGCCTGAGGCAGATGGCAAAGAACGGTAAGAATGTTGTGCTGATGCGTGACATGACCGACACGATGTACAACCCCGCCGCGAAACCTTATGTCAGTCACTTCACCGGTACTGACCTGATTGTCGAGCATATCGAAAAGTGGGTGTGTCCGACGATTACCAGCGATCAGCTCATCGGAGGGGATCCGTTCGTGTTTAAGAACGACAAGCGGCCTCATCTTGTGATTTTGTCTGCTGAGAAGGAATACAAAACTGAAGAGACGTTACCCCGCTTTGCGCTCGAGCATCTTGGAAAGTCGTTTAAGGTTAGCTACGTCTTCGCCGATGCGAACGAGCGAAATACGTTGCCTGGAATCGATGTCGTGGACGAAGCGGACGTGTTGCTCGTCAGTGTTCGGCGTCGGTTGTTGCCAGAAGAGCAGATGAAAGTGATCCGCCGCTACGTCGAAAGCGGCAAGCCAATCGTGGGAATCCGTACTGCGAATCATGCTTTCTGCCTGAAAAGCAAAGAGTCCGTCGAAGGACTCGCTGACTGGCCGACCTGGGATGCCGAAATATTCGGTGGCAACTATACCAACCATCATGGTAGAGGTCCCGCGGTTTCTGTATCCAAGGCCAGTTCTGTTTTAGATCACGATATCCTCGCTGGTGTCGATGTTAGTTTGCTGAAGGGGAAAGGGTCGCTGTACGAAGTGAGTCCAATCGACGAGAAAGCGATGCCATTGCTGACCGGTGAAATTGAGGGTAAGCCTGCGGAGCCAATCGCTTGGGTCTACAAATCAAAGTTCGGCAATCCAACGTTCTATACTTCGCTTGGTCATCCAGAAGACTTCGCGCAGGAAGAATTCGTTGAACTTCTTCGCAATGCCGTTCATTGGGCTGCTGGAGTTCCCGTTGCGAAAGATCTGGCTGTTGCAAAATAGGGTGGTCGACTGCGCTGTTTGAAAAAGGAGTTGTTGGATGTCAATTTCGACGCTGTTTAGCCATGAGTGGAAGAGTCCGCTTGGGCAGTTGCGCATGTTCGCGAGAGATGAGGTGTTGGTCGGTCTTTACTTTGAGCAACACAAGCCGGCGCCGAATCTGGTAGGTGACATCGCGGATCCAAGGCCATTTGAGCTGGCGATGTCTCAGCTTGAAGAGTACTTTGCTGGCGAAAGAAACGAGTTCGACGTACCGCTTGCCTTCAGTGGGACGGATTTTCAAGTTCAGATCTGGTCTCGCCTGCAAAAGATTCCCTGCGGCGAAACCGTTAGCTACGGCCAACTCGCCATCGACTGCTCACGTCCTAAGGCTGTCCGCGCGGTCGGTGCCGCAGTCGGGCGAAACCCGATCTCGATCGTCGTGCCTTGTCACCGAGTTGTAGGTGCGAATGGATCGCTTACAGGATTCGCTGGAGGTGTTGAACGCAAGCGTTGGTTGCTGGATCGTGAGCAGGCTATCTCGGCGACTTGAAGTTAGCGAAGTCTAGACTAAGCATGGCCGCATACGGTCATTTTTTCGCGCGTGTCCTCGCATTGTTTCAACGCTCTGTCTGAGAGTGGTTGTTAGCGTTTCGCTTCGTCCAGCGCTTCGCTCAGTTCTTTCAGGAAATGCTCCATCGACTGATGTCGCTTGCCAGGTTCTTTTGCCAACGCTTTAACCACTACCGGCTGAAAAGAATCTGGTATACCGCGGGCTGGAGCTTGTTCGCGTAATGGCAGTGGGGCGTCGTTCAAGATCTTCTCAAACGTTGATTCGATACTGCCGCCGTGAAATGGAAGTTGCAATGTCAGCAACTCGTAGAGAACTACGCCGACACTAAAGACGTCTGATCGCTCGTCGACGTAACGATGTCCACCAACTTGTTCCGGCGACATGTAGAGTGGAGTGCCCGGACGATTTCCGCTCTTGGTTAATGTTGCAAGTCGAGAGTGTTGGCCGTCGGAGGACAGCGAGAGCAGTGCTTCATTCTCGGCTTGCTCATTCGGTTCTGCAGCCGGTGTAGTATTTCGGTCGTCGATGATCGGTTCGTCCAGCTGGCCCCAAACTTTCGCAACGCCCCAGTCCAAGATGCGAACTTCTCCGAATCGGCCAAGCCAGATGTTTTCGGGCTTTACGTCGCGATGGATGACCCCGTGCGAATGAGCATAGGCCAACGCCTGGCAAGTTTGGACTAAGATCTCGACAAGCCGCGGAATCGGAAACGCGCGTTTGGTGCCGGGGTCTCTTTGCTGTAGTCGCTTGATGACGGCGTACAGATCTTCGCCCAGTAGTCTTTTCATCGTGAAGTACAAACTGCCATCGTTTGCAATGCCGACTTCATAAACTGGTACGGTGTTGGGATGCTGGAGCTGCGCGGTAACTCGAGCCTCACGCAGGAAACGACGCCGTTCGCGTTCGTCTTTAGCAAACTCGGGGCGCAGAGTTTTGACGGCCACCAACCTGCCCAAGCTATTGTCCCAACACGAAAATAGTTCCGCTTTGCCACCACTGGCCATTGGCTTAAATTGCGAATATTTCGCGTAGCTATTTGTGAATTGTTTGGGCAGATTTGGGTCAGTACCCGAGAGTACAATTTGCGGATATCCATCGCTGGTTGTCATCTTGTTCGCTCCATACTATTGCCGATCTTGCGGCGCGCCGCTTTCGTCGGTGTGCCAGTCACAGCTTAACCCGAGCGAAAAGCCATTTGCTCATCGTCTTCGCAGCTTTTTCATGGCTTCGTGAAGTCACTACCAAATTCTACCTCAGTTTTCAGCACCTTTCACTTGCATCGGTTAGTCAGCAAAACCAAACCTAGCAACTTGAGCGAAATGGTCGCTCAAGTCAGTGTTGATTCGATGGTAGGAAGAGAAACGAATTCGGTTGTTGCCCAGAATGTGATCGAGTCCGTACACCGGAAATTTGGCTGGAAACGTTAGGTGCAAGCCGGAGCCAGAGATTCGTTGAGCGGATCGTAAAGCACTGAAGCGAAGGCTATTGCTGGCTGAAGGAGCGTTGAAGTCGCCGGCCACGATAGCGGGGCTGTCGCAGTTGCGGACTAGCCAGGCGTCCAACAGTTCGTGTTCCTTTTGGTGCCGGCGAGCTTTCGGAGTCATATCGCGAATAAAATATCCTAATCCATATCTCAGAGTGACAGGCTTGGTTGTATGGACATTGACCACGCAGATTGATTTGGAGTTGGAATTAGTGTTGAGTTCCGCTTGGACAGCGAACGTTCGGTAACCCGTGATTCCGGTCGATACGCGTACGTTGTCAATATCTGCCAGCAGTTCTCTTCGAAAGCCGGTCAAGCAAGAGAACGACCAGGGATCTTTGTTCTCAAAATCAGCAGAGCTGTCCGGCGCAAAGAACTCATACTCCGGCAACGCATTTATATATTCGTTTCGTTGCGCGGGTTGGATTTCTTGGAAGCAAACGATGTCCGCGTCCGTCGTGCGACAGAATTCGACGAATTCGTCCAGTCTGCGGTACGGGTTGTGCGTGTTGAAGCTCAAGAAAGTAAGGTCGTTCGGCGAACTTCGCTGCTCGCCAAAACCGATTGGCGAGAGGATCGTATGAACGACTAGCATGCAGAGTATCGCCATCGCAGTTCTTCGCGATTGTCGAAAAACCGCCCAGATAGCAAGAGCTAGGGAAAGTCCAATCCAAGCGACTCGGGGTGAAAACGTGAACGGCATGAATATGATGAATCGATCCAAGCCGAATATAGGAACGATGATCGCCATCGCGACCAGGCTTGCCCCTCCCCAAAATATAGCCGGAACCAAACGCTGCACGGTTTCACCTTTGTTCACAATCTCGCAACGCCAAGTGGGCAATTCGGTGAAAACGCAAAAGTCTTGGAGAAAAGTTGTACATAAACAGCGTTTGCATTTGGGCCGATTTCACGGTGATCTTATCGGGGCTTCGCAACACGCGAGCCCGGTGCAGGTTTTGAAGTTGCGGTTTTGGGGTACGGCATCTTGGCATCCACTTCGTCACGCCAGTCGTGCAGCATTTTCTTTAACTTTTGAGTTGTCGCTGGCTTTGAATTCGAAAGGTCGTTGCGTTCGCCGAGATCATTCTCCAGGTCGAAGAGCTGAACTGTTCCGTTTTCGTAGTATTCCAGCAACTTGTATTGCCCGAAACGGATTGCTCCGTTGGGACTTTGAAACCCATGGTTGCTGTAGTGGGGGAAGTGCCAGTAGATCGGACCTCGGTCGTAGTCCTTGCCACGCAGCGCGGCGACGAAACTCTGGCCGTCCTTGTGTTGATCTGGCATTGCTGGAATGCTCAAGATTTCAAGCAGGGTTGGATAGAAGTCCGTTCCGGTGACGATCGCTTGCGACTTTGAATTGGGCTCAGTATTGCCTGGCCAGTGGACGATCAGCGGCACTCGAATTCCGCCTTCGTAGTTCCATCCTTTAGCACCGCGAAGTGGCAGGTTGGAACTTGCGAAGCGAGAGTTTAGTGTCTCTCTGGGATGGTTGATTCCTGAATATTGGTTCGAGGCGGACATGCCTCCGTTGTCCGCTGTGAAAATAACGATGGTGTTCTCTTCCAATCCCAGTGCCTTGAGCTTGGCACGGATTCGGCCGAGACTTTCATCTGTTGCTTCGACCATTCCAGCAAACTCAGCGTTGTCTTGTTTTTGCTTTACCCACCACACTCGCTCGCTTTGGTGTGTTTTACCGTTGTCGTTCTTTTCGAGGGATTTGAGTCTGTCCGCTGAGATCGCCGGTCCATCGGGATTGGGCTCCAGGATGTAGTCCGGCCCTTTCTGCTTTGGCATTGTCGCGAGTTTCTTTTCGTACTTCTGTATCAGATCCTTTCGTCCCTGGATCGGGTCGTGAACGGAGAAGTGTTCGAGATGCACAAAAAACGGCTTGTCCTTGTTGCGTTCGATGAAATCAATGGCGGCATCTGTCAGTTTGTCGGTGTAATAGTC
>CAYNJG010000185.1:0-14890 GCA_964397295.1 uncultured Pirellulaceae bacterium | reverse complement strand
ACTCGATCGCCGTCCTGTAGCTTGTGCCCAACGAGAACGCCACCTTCGCCGTGGTCTTTGGCTTCTTTTCGATTGAAGCAGAATGCCACGTTCGTACCCCGGCGGTGCAGTCCCATGGATGTCGTGACGACCAGAGGAATACCCTTATAAGCAGGTCCAAAGAGCACATCGAATTCGCTGCCGAGGTTGGCTTGGATCGCGTTAGCGTAGAATTCGCCGAGCCGGTCGAGTTGTTGTCCGGTACGGTAGAGGCCCGAGTTGACGAAGTACGGCGTTTTGCGGCCGCTCTTGGTAGTGAAGTCGCCGAAGGTAAGCACGCCGACTTCCATCATAAAGTCAATGAAATCGCGTTTGTACTGTTCCATGTCGAAAATCCTAGTTCCTGAAAGGCAACTCGCTAACAGGTGAAACTTACCAGGAAATTCCTCCGCGAACCATGAACGTGTCGTCGACATCCATCGTGTCGCTAGGGACTCGGAAGTAAACGATTTCGCGATCAAACACGTAACCACCTTCGAGGAATCCGTAGTAGCGATTCGTGTTCCACCATTCGACGCCTACGTAGAAGCGGATATCGTTGATGTCGATACGATCTTCCCGACCCTTGTCGGGTTGGCTTTCACGCTCGATCGACCACGATCCGCCACCGTATTCTCCGCCGAGGTACCACCAGACTTGTTGATTGCCAATCGTGGTCCAGTAGTTCGACAGTTTGGGTGAGGGAAAGAAAATATCCCATCGTGTTTGCGGGTTGGGTGTCCAAAGGAAGCCTACGGCCGGAAGCAATTTGACGCTGACTCGATCGATGTAAACCGCACCGAGCTTCAATGCGATATCGGGCGTCGTTTGGAATACGCCCACGGCCGAACCGAGCAAGCGAATCGAGTCTTCGTCAAACGCTTGAAAGTCCGAGTAGATTCCAACTCGCGCCGTTAGTTCCGCGCTGACTTGTCGATTGAATCGTGGGTCTAGACCAAAGTCCAAATATCCGCTGTAAAGTCGCGACGGGACAGATGATGTGCCTGGGCCTTGCGGTCCGTCCGTCCAATGGAATGCGAAGCCAGGCGTGACACGCAGCCCATTGGGGACGCCCAAAAAATTGGCGAAGTAGGCCGTAGTGCTGGCTTCGACTTCTGTTATTGACAAGTCATCAGTGCGGCGTCCAAACAAATGGGTTCCGCGCAAACCGGTGTCTTGAAAGAATCGCTGGTACGGTGGTCCCGAAGTTGGTTGTCGGTAGTTTCCTCCGTACGGCGCATAGGGGTTAGCGCCGAAGCCGTTAGGGTTTCGGTTGCCCAGCCCAGTTTGGTTGCCAAGTCCATTTCGGTTGAAGTCGTATCCGCTCCAAGCGCCGAAGGGTGATCCGCGAAAGTTCGGATCTACATTCCGAGGTGGTAGCAACGGAACCGTATTGGGGCGTGTCTGTGGTGTTGGTGTCCCGTACGGCGCGCCGGAAAATGGTGGCAAGCCTGTGCCGTTGGTTGCGGGCGCTGCTCCAGGAAAAGCCCCGGGTGCCAATAGCGAACCCGGTGGTTGCCAGTTCGGCGTAAAACCGGGTGGCGGGCTTGAAAGAGTTCCGGGCGGGAACGTGGGTGGAATTGCTTGGCCACCGAAACTAGGAAGACCGAAACCGGCAGGCGGCAGCGTTCCGTTTAGGTTGCTTGGCAGGGCGTACGGATCCAGTGGCTGAATCGTGCCTCCGAGAAAAGCACCTTGCTGCGTAGGGAAAGGTGTCGATCCGCCCGGAATGAAACCCTGTGCACTCAACGGCGATGGTACTAACGGAACCACGGTTGGTGCGCCGTTCAACGGTGACGGAAACTGCACGCGCGACTGCCCAAGGACGAAGTCGCCCCGAAAAAGTAATAGCAGCAACGCAATGACAGCGATGAATCGCAAAACGATTAAACTTCCTTCACCGAATGGACGATGTAATTGGGTTATCGATAACCCAAGCCTAATAGCAAGCGGTGAAGTAGCCCGTCAAGATAGATCGCTCATCTATCGCTGATGGGAAACGATGCTGGTGTTGCCACCACGTTCCCCAGTGGGGCTTTTAGCCCGAGGAACTCGACGTGGCTATTCGCCGATGATTTTTGCCAGCACGCGTTTTGGGCGACGCCCGTCGAACTCGCCGTAGAACACTTGCTCCCACGGACCGAAATCAAGCTTGCCCTCGGTGATCGCGACCACGACTTCGCGGCCCATGATCTGCCGCTTATGATGTGCGTCGGCGTTGTCTTCGCCCGTGCGATTGTGGTGATAACGCTGCGGTGATGCATCGAACGGCGCCAGTTCTTCTAGCCACTTTTTGTAATCGTGGTGTAGTCCGGGTTCGTCGTCGTTGATGAAGACACTGGCGGTGATGTGCATCGCATTGCAGAGTAGCAAGCCTTCTTGCACTCCGCTCTGCGTGACAAGGCGTTCCAACTCTGGCGTGATATTCAGAAAGTCCATCCGCGCCGGAATGTTGAACGTGAGATATTCTGTGAGCGATTTCATGAGTAGCCAACCATTCGCAAGGTGGACGAGCGACCCCGACCCCGACTACGGACGCATGCGTTATGTCACCGCAGGCTCAACAACCGATGGATCATCGACCAGTTCACCACTTTTGGAGAACAGGAACGCGACGATCAGGCCAGCGATCGCGCCGCTAACATGAGCCGCCCACGAAACGCCAGGCCGTCCCGGGATCAACCCAGCGACTAAGCTAGAGAAAAAAAAGAAGCCAACGGCACCAGACACGGCCATGGGCACGAGTCGAATTTTGAAAGGGTAAGGCTTTGCCTCGTTCCTAACTCGATTGAGTCCCAGCCAGACCAAGTAGAAGCAGCCAGGAGCCAGCAAGAACGTCATCAGTCCAAGCACCAATGCACTTGCGCCGACAACGGAACTGCTTGCCAACAACCATGTAAGTGTGCCGGAGACTACGGTGATTAACCCAACGATGATCAGCCAGTTCTTTGGGCGCAAGACGGCAAGCGCTAACAACATAATGATCAACGGAATCGTGTTCGACAGGATGTGGTAAAACCCCGAATGTAACAACGGCATTGTTACGATCCCGACGGCGCCGGACGCAGTACGTGGAGTCAGTGCGAGCCAATTGTTGAAATTCACAAAAGGAATGATGAAATCGACAAGATAGACGCCCCAGATAACGCCCACGACTGCCAAGATGCCGCCAAACTGATTTTTTGCAGCGTCAACGAGCGAGTCAGTTTGCTGTTTGATTTCAGACTTAAGTGAAAATGGGTTCATCGATTTTGCCTTGCCTGATGCGAAGCTAGGAGCCTCCGGTGATTGACGTTCAATGCGCTTCTGGTTCCGACCAACTGCGCACGTCGCCAGTTTCGTCGATATCCAGGTAAACAACGTTGGGGCGACAGCACACGGGACAATCTTCCACGTACTCCTGGCGCGAACCGGCGGAGAGATCGACGGGAATGACGATCTCTTCACCGCAGGCGTCACAGATGTAGTTTGCTTCGTCTTCCATGATGCTGTGCTCCACAATAGTTATTCGACCGAAACAGTCTTTTCTGGCCCAGGAAAGTTCTCGGGAATCGGAATTGTTACTTTTCCGGTCGCCGCCCATTCCGTTCCGCGAAGAAGTGTCGAGACATAGCCCACACACTGCATCGAATAATCGGCATGACCCATCGGAGTATGGAAAACGCGTCCTTCGCCGTAGTCGATTGTCATGATCATGGGTTCGTGGCGTTTCGTTTTGGACGAAAACGAAGTTGCCAGGACTCTCATGTTCGTCGCTGGACCACGCAATGAGTCGTACAACTCGTCTTTAGTGTGCAGCCATTCACGCGGCATACCCTGCGTTACCGGATGGTTGGCATCACGGACAACAACGCTGAAATTATGTTGCGGGCCGTGGCTGCCACCAGGGCCGTCCATTTCTTCATCGCGAACGATCGCACCTTCGTCCCAGTAGATGTACGGGCCGCTTTCTTTATTGCGTCCGCCCCATCCGCCGATGCCAATCATTTCGTTGTACTCTTTCCAGTCACCCCATGAGTTGTCGGCTGCATGCACAACGACAAGCCCGCCGCCACCTTCGACGTATTTTTCAAAAGCTTCTTTTGTCTCGTCCGGCCAAGGTGCCGCTCCGTAGCCGAAGTTTGAAAGCACGACGTGATAGTCGGAGAACTTAGGCTTGAAGTCAGGGTCTGTTTTCGCCTTGCCGTGTTCGTATTCTTTGTCTTTCAAAGCGTACATTGGCAAGTGTTTGTCGCCATTCCATGTGTACTTACTGCGTTCGATATCAACCGTGAAGTGCTCGGATTTTTCCAGGTAGTCTTTCATCATGGCCGTGGTCTTGGGCCAGTCACCATGATTGTTTTGTCCGTCAATGATGAGGACTTTGATTTTCGCATCTTGTGCGCTCGCCAAGCTCGCGCAGATCAGTAGAAGGGCGATGGCCCATCGCTTCCCGTTCATTCGTTTCTCCCAGATAGATATTTCAGCTCAGTGGAACTTACGTATTGTGAGCGGATCTCTCGCTGTAGCAAGTGACATCGAACACGGCGTTCGCAGATTAGGGGATTAAGTTGCGAATTTGATCGCTGGCGTCAACGAAGTCTCACGCGGAGATCGCGGTAGCGGAGTAAGGTCATCGAGGGCGCGGCCGTTCACCAAAAGCCTTCAAGGAAAGCTAGTCAGCCCACTCTAGACCCAAGCGAAATCCATCCGCAACGGTGGAGTCGAGGTAGGCGATACTGGCAGTGCGACGCTTACCCAGAAATTCGACGCGAACTTCGAAGCCGACCGTAAACAGTTCGGCGTCTGATTTGTCAGTGATGTGCACGCCGAGCCCGCCTTCCGATTCGTCGACGACGCGTCCTTTAATACTTCGTTCGACAGATATCCAAATATGAGTTGGTTCAATCTCTGGGGATCTTCGTTTCGCTTGACGACGTTCGTCGTGTTCGATTTCCCTGTCGGGAGTCTTTTCATTGTCCATGAAAACGCTGCTGCTATCTGGTCTGTTGCGGAGCTTGGGGGAGGTGTTTGGGGTTTGAGGGTCGCCGGAGGTAGACTCGTCCTGCTGGTGGGCATTGGGGGAACAAACGGATGGGCTGGGCGACACTGTGATTGCACTCCACCTGCGCGGCAATTTCAATCCCATTTAAGCTGATCTTCGCGTTTTTCGAATCTATTCCGTAGATTCGCCAAACGCAGAGCTCAACAATAAGAAGTCAGCAAACGTCACTTCGCCGTCGCCGGTAAAGTCACCTTGCGACCAAGTCGCGCCAGTCGATCCAAACGACTGTGACAGGACGAGAAAATCGCTGAATCCGACGGTGCCATCCAAATTGACGTCACCCCGGCGTCGATTTAGCACCTCTTGAAGTAGAAAATCGACGTCCAGATTGTCGACTTCACCATCTTGATTGACGTCGAATTCGGGATCGTTTTCATCTGTTCGAATCGATGCGAATAACGCGTCTATGTCGGAAGCGTCCTGCGCTCCATCGCCGTTGAGATCGCCACGCGTGTCCGGGGAGATTTCGAGTTGCCAAAGTTCTGCGCCGAGCATGCCATCATCCGCCGTGATGAACAGGTTTTCTTCGCCGGCATGGAACGTGATTGGAGTTCTTGCCGCGGAGAAACCCACATCTGTTAATTGCGT
Source organism: uncultured Pirellulaceae bacterium (assembly GCA_964397295.1). Lineage (GTDB taxonomy): Bacteria > Planctomycetota > Planctomycetia > Pirellulales > Pirellulaceae > CAYNJG01. The sequence continues at coordinate 9,240 of CAYNJG010000185.1, read as the reverse complement.
TGTGCCTTCCAGCGTACCGTCTGTGGACCACACATCGGCTAAGCCGTTTTCGGCTTCAACGGCGAAGTAGACGAGGCCGTCGAATTCAATCGGATCGGGTAGAATCCGATGAAAAGTCATGAGCGACTGTTCCGGCAACGCAAGCGGATCACCGACAAAGAGTTCTTGTTCTGTGAAAGTAACGTGCGTGGTATCGAGGCCGACAATGTCCGTCACGTCTAGTTGCACCGCGACTAACTCTCTGCTCGCTGGGTCGCCGATGTAATTGGCGGCGGAAGTCGTAAAAAAGACGTATTCATCTGTGAAGACCACGGTGCCAGAAAATCGCCCTTCGAAGCTGTCAAATCGTCCCGGTTCACTTTGGCCGTCGCTGAGCCAGATTCCGTCCCCATCGAATGACACCAGCGTGTCGGCGACTACAGTCATGACCCGGGAAAAGCCCGATCGCGTGACGAAGTCCTCAAATCCATTGACAATTTCAGCCTCGCCTTGATCGTTGATCATGCGCGGGATTGGAGTCCTGGCCAGAATTCCGTCGAGGAAGAAGATCTCGTCATTCAACGCTGAAAGAAAATCTGAGCCGTGGTTCGACTCGTTTTGGTAGACCAGTACCGTTTCTCCGTCTTCGACTTTCCAAATCTGGTTGGTGTTGCTTGGGATGACTGTATCTCCAATCAATTGTCCAGTGCTTTGAAAATAGAGTTCGCCGTTTACCTCGACAAACCGATGTGGAGACAAACCAACGGGCCCGGGAATACTATCCATCAAAAGGCGTGTGCCCTCTGGCGTACCATCGGACTGCCACAACTCCATGCCGTGAAGTGAATCTTGGGCGGCGAAGTACAGCGTGTCACCCACAACCGTCAGGTTATTGGGTTGTGAGCTGTTTGCTCCTACTTCAATATCCTTGAATAGTGTCGGCGTACCCGATGCATCGAGCGTCCAAAGTTCATCGCCATGAATACCATCGTTAGCGGTGAAGAAGACGTTTCCTCCAACCGTCACTAATTCGTCCGGTGCACTTCCAAACGTTTCCGTTCCAGATGAAATATCTTCGACCAGAACGGTACCTGCTCCAGTAAGGTCTGTTCGCCATAGCTCTCGTCCATCTTGGCTAGTTGCAGCGAACACGAAACTTCCGTCACCAACGGCCGTGACAAAGCCAGGAAGAGAACTTGCACTTTGTAAATTGATGTTGCGTACGAGTTGTGCAGAGTCCGCGGAGGCCGTCCAAAGCTCGGTTCCCAGTTCCGTGGTTCCGACGGAGAAAATCACTTGGTCGTTCGATGCGCCGAGAATCTGAGGATCGAACGTCGTGTTTTCGAAGTCGGTTAACGCTACCGTTCCTTCTTCTGTACCGTCGCTGGTCCAAATTTGTTGGCCATTCGTAGCATCATCAGCAATAAACCAAAGACGATCTTCGCCGCGTGTAAGGCTTCGCGGATTCGATCCAATATCATCACCGGGTGCGATGTCCTTTACTTGTCGAGTGCCTTCGGCCGTGCCGTCGGTATGCCAAAGTTCAGATCCAAGAGCATCCGTTGAACGGGCTGTAAACCACATTCCTCCGTTGCCATCAACCGCAGTCGAAATACTGAACGGTGATGCGAAGTCTGTCGGGTCACCAAAATCATTGATCGAAATCGTACTCTCTACGGTGCCGTTCGTACGAAAGAGAATCACCGAACTACTCAAACTTGATCTACCAAAGAAGTACGTGTTGTCGCCCGATTGTTCGGTAGGAAAATCGGTGAATGTAGAATTGTCGAACACAACGTCGTCAAACGAAACCTCGCTGGATTCAATCGGCGGATCAAGTAAGTCCCCTCCGTCCGTGAATTGATAAATCCGAACGAGTCCAGACCGAGTTGACAGTCCAATGACACCGTCTCCGCTGCCAACAAAGTTGGCAGAGCCAGGCCCAAATTCCGAATCCCCATTGATCACGGTAAAGTCGGGATCGCTTCCATCGAATTCGATGCGACTTAGGATATTGCTGCGCCGGACGGTAAAATGATCAGTGGCCGCTGCAACTACTTCGTTGTCGATGGTGGAGTCGCCAAAGTTGATGCTCGTCACTTGGATTGCGTCTCGGTCAGTAACGAAGACATCTGATCCACTAAATAGTACTGCCCGGTTTCCAGACACAGCCTGTAGCTCCGCATCCGCAAGCAAGAAAGTCCCTTCTTCGGTTCCATCGCTGCGCCACGTTCCACCGGGCGCAGAAAAGAACAGTACATTTTCGCCGGCAACGAGCCCGTGCGGAAACGATCCATCTGGTCCCGGCACAATATCTCTGACCATCTGCGTGCCCGAACTATCAGACTTCCAAAGCTCCGCGCCGTTTTCGTCTTCGGCAACGAAGAACGCGGTCTCGCCAACCGCAACGATGTCTCGAGGGTTACCAGAGTTTGGCGAAAGCTGATTGATGTCGGCTACTAGATTTGCCGCGAGCAGGTTTTTGGGCTCGAGCGATTCGTATTGCAACCGTGCGTTCGATTTTCTGTTTTGCATCTGACTTCTAACCCGCTAGGCTAATTGGAGTTCGAGATGAGATCTTTCAATAACTTCAATGTCGCTGAACAAGCTATGAAAATCAATCAAAAACAAACAATGACCAATCGCGGCGTGACTTTGATCGAAGCCCTGGTAGTGCTTTCTGTGATGGCCTTTGCCGTTTCGTTGTTTGCACCGTTGGTTGTTGCGTCTCGACAAGAGATGAGGCAGGCCGAATGCGCGAACAATTTACGGCGCATTGGTGACGGTTGGTTAGGCCATGAGAACTCGCTGGGGCACTTGCCAAGTTCCGGTTGGGGTTGGCGTTGGACGGGGGATCCGGATCGAGGATTTGGTCGGTCTCAACCCGGCGGCTGGGCCTTTGATGCGATTCGATTCACTGAATACGAAAACGTGGCGAATCTTGGTGGTGGAGAAATCGATGATGCAGATAAAGCCGCGGGTATGTTGAGGGCCAATGGCACGCCAATTCCAATTTTCTATTGCCCTGACCGTCGAGCGGTAAGGACTTATCCCACAGTGCGAAATGCTTTTCTTGCAAATAACTTGCGGGAGTGCCAGACAGATCCTGTGTGCCAAGTAGCGCGGATTGACTATCAGGGGAATAGCGGAAACGTAAGTCTGGGTGAAACGGCAGGTCCGAGTGGCGATCGTTCCACGACAGGTCCACCAAGACAGGAGGGAAAGTTTCGAATTTCAAATGGTGTTACGACCCAAGTAAGCGAAACACGATTTGGCCAAATAACTGACGGTTTGAGTCACACGATGATGATCGGTGAAAAGTACTTAAACGCGAGCAACTATCAAAACGGTCTAGATGCCGCGGATGACAACTCCCATTTCGCTGCCATTGATCGAGACATTAACGGGTATACGTCATCATCAATTCGGTCCGTTTCCGTTCCCGAGTTTCTTCCACGCCAAGATAGGATCGGCCTTGGGTTGAACTGGGCATTCGGCAGTGCCCATAGCGGCGGAATGAACGCCGCGTTCTGCGACAATTCGGTTCGCACGGTTTCTTACGAAGTCGACTTTCGGGTGTTCTTTCTGATGGGTGGACGAAACGATGGACCTATTCCGTTCGAGTCCGATTCCGAATAGCACCATGCGGGGCCGGTTTGTTGGCTACTTGTTTGGCTGGCGTCTCGCTGGTTTTGGCGTAAGAGACAGTTCAGGGAACGTCGTTTGGCCGCCATGGAATGTGCGGCCCGTGTCCAGATAGTGGTCGAACATAAAGGCGCCGGTTTTCGCATTGCCGGCTTTCTGGCATCGCAAAATGGCAGCTGCCCGGCATTCAGGGCAGATCGCTCGCAGGCCTTTGCTGTCGAGCAACGCGTGCACTTGTTTAGTGATCGCTTGGTTTTCTGCAAGCGTACCGAAGTTCTTGCCCGCGAGGTTTTTCAATGATGCTTCAATTTGCTGACGGATTTGGTCCTGCATCTGTTCCGCTTGAGCCGCAGTACGCTGTAGCGTTTCCATCGCCAGAAACAGTGACTGGTCCGTTGCTGCGAAACTGCGTTCGATCCCACGCTGAAGTAGCTGACCGAGCCACGTCATCCATTCCATGTAGGACGACATGAGTTGTTCGTGCGGACTGCGCAGTGGTTTTGGCCCTAGGGCAATTTCCAAAATCGCGACGTCTTGTTGTTCGTACTTAACCGGAGCAAGCAACAGAAACGAGTCCGTCGGATTGCTGACACCTGCGCGAGGTGCCGGAGCCGAGAATGGATTGACGGCCACTTGTTCACTGAGTCTCATCGCGTAGTCAAGTAGCAATGCATGGGCTTCTTCGCTCGCGCTATCCAAACGCAGATTGCTCCAGCCCACATTGACTTTGCGTTGCAGAGATTGCTCTCTGGCAGTGTCGGGGCTTCGAAACCAAATCGCAACAGCGGTTGCCGCGTAGAGCTCCGCAACGTGTTGCCCAAACTCGGAGAGGAATTCGTTCAGCGGCTGCGCTCGATTGGATTCGTCAGTGAGCTTTGATAATCGGTCGACGTTGCTAAGGAATTTCCGGCGTTGCGTTGCGTTGGGCAGCGACGAAACGTAGGCATCTAACGATTTTGTGTCGAGCGTGGCTTCCATAGTAGTCCGCGTTGATATCCATTTTGCTGTTTAGGGATGCCAAGCCTTGTCGACTAACCGTGTTCAACTGGACCGAACGAACCTGGATTCGTTTCGGCAATCAATTGATCGACGGCTTGCGAGTCAGCAGCGTCCGGTAACGAACGTTCGATCGAAATCTCATCGTGCGTCGAAACAAAAAGCAAAAAGCGGTGTGCGGATTCTGATGCGGTAGACGACACTTCGGCCACGTTCGAATCGAACCCAGGGTCAACCGCAGCAGCGATCGTCGTCAGACTTTTCCTCGCTTCAAGCGATTCGAAGCCGAGTGAGCGACTGTTCTTTTTGCGATCGGGACGGGCCATAGTATTCGGACGTTGGTTTTGAAGCGTACTTACTTACAAAATAAGTAAGTTTGAAGCTGTTTCCTCTCCTGCGAGTTTACCACGCGAGCAGAATCCCACCACTTATTGCTAATCGGACGGGTGACCGTTTGACTTGCTCAAAGTTGGCGTTTATACTTTTAGTATTAACCTTGTTTCGGTCGATGTCAACTTTAAGTCCAGTTGGATTCGTCGATAACGAGCGTTAACCGGTATTAGTCCTACAGATCGTACGTATCTGGCGCAATTCAACCTTCAAAAACCTGCGCGTGGCTAGAGCGAAAGTCTCGCAACGCGATAATGGGAGTTAACGGGTTTGGCAAGCTTGGTAATTAAATTGAAACAGCCATCCAGTCACCAACCGGTGCAGCGATGCTTCAGAATTTGCAGCAGGAGAGGGCGATGAGCCAAGGTTCCGTCGACGCCGCCACCATTGAACAAACGAAGCAGCAGATCCGCGGCCTAGTGCAGCAGATCGCGCAGCTTTCACGTTCCGATGTAGACGCCGAACAATTCTACGCAGAAGTGCTTCAAAAAATCGTCACTGCGCTCGCGGCAGTAGGTGGGGCGGTGTGGACAATTACTCCAGACAAACGTTTGAAGCTGGACTACCAGATCAACATCGATCGAAGTTTGTTGCAAACCGATTCGGAGCACGCGCAGAAGCACTTACGTTTGCTGCAAAGCGTTATTCAGTCAGGCGAATCGAAACTCGCACCTCCGCAATCCGGTGGTGAAGATCCAAACTCGCCCGGCAATCCGACGAACGCATTGTTGGTCCTAGCCCCAATGCAAACGGATGACTCGGTCGAAGGCGTGCTGGAAATTTTCCAGCGCCCCGATTCGCAGCCTGCCAGTCAGCAAGGCTACCTTCGCTTTTTAGTTCAAATGAGCCAACTCGTCGGCGATTGGTTGAAGAACCGTAAACTACGTACGTTCAGTGATCGCCAATCGCTTTGGGCGGAAATCGATCGCTTTGCCAAAGAAGCGCACAACAGTCTTGATTTGCGAGAGACGGCGTACACGATCGCCAACGAAGGTCGCCGCTTGATTGGCTGTGACCGACTAAGCGTAACTGTAAAGCACGGCGTGAAGCACAAAGTCGAAGCCGTGAGCGGACAAGATACGCTCGACACTCGCTCGAACATTGTCGTCATGCTGCGAAAGCTGACGGATCGCGTTTGTGCTGCGGGCGATCCACTTTGGTACAACGGCACCAAACAAGACTTGCCGCCGCAAATCGAAGAATCGCTGCAAGAGTACATTGACGAGTCGCATACAAAGTCGCTGGCGATTGTGCCGATTCGAGAGCACGAAATGTCGGACGATCCCGACGAATTGGGCCAAGATGAAGCGTCACCGGACGACGCGACAGGTGACGTTATTGGTGCCTTGATTGTCGAGCAAATTGATGCTCCTCAGTCTCGCGATTCTCTCGCACCGAAAGTGGATCTGGTAACTCAGCACAGTGCACGGGCGCTAAGCAATTCGCTAACGCACAATAATTTGTTCTTGATGCCGGTTTGGAAGACGCTCGGCAAAGCTCACTTGTTGGTGAAAGCTAAGACGCTGCCCAAGACACTGTTTTTCTCGACGCTGATTCTGGTTGGTCTTCTGGCGATGTTGGTTCCGTGGTCCTTCCGACTAAAAGCGATGGGGACTGTCGAACCGGTGAGTCGCGCAGAGGTATTCATTGGCACAAATGGCCAAGTAGAAGACTTAAATGTCGACCATCAATCGCAAGTTCGAAAAGACGATGTCCTGCTGACGATGACGAGTCCGGAATTGGATCAGCAGATTGCCAAACTCACGGGCGAAATCGCGACGTCGGAAAAGAGCTACAACGCGTTGCGTACCGCGATGATGGCAGCGAAGAATGCCGATCCACGTGCAAGGTCTTCCAACCCAGGCGAAATCAAAGGCCGGATCAATCAAGTCGAGGCCGAAATTCGTTCGCTCATGCGGCAGCTCGAGACAGTTCAGATGCAACAGACGAACCTCAAGGTCGTCAGTCCCATCGACGGTGAAGTTGTAACATGGGATTTGCGGCGTGCACTTCCACATCGTCGACCGCTTGCCGCCGGCCAGCGTGTTATGACGATCGCCGATACGTCGGAGAAAGCAGAGTGGGAGTTGGTTGTCTTCCTTCCCGAAAAAGACATTGGGCATGTGCTGCGAGAGCATTTTCCCGACGATAAGAATGCTCCGACGGAAGAGAAGCTGTTGGAGAAAGAAATTGGCGTGACGTTCGTCCTGCAAAACAATCCCAACCGACAACTCTACGGTCGAGTCAAAGCTATTCAGCGTTCGGCTGAGCTCATTGAAGAAGAGGGCATTTGCTATCGGATGCTCGTCGAAATCAACATCGACGAAGATGGCAATGAAACACGCGACTTGGAAGCGCCACGCCCAGGTGCCGAAGTGATTGCTCGCGTTCATTGTGGCAAACGACTACTTGGATACGTACTTTTCCACGACGCGTGGGAATGGGTCCAAACTAATCTACTATTCTGAACCACCTCGGGTTTAAAAAGGATTCGAAAGATGACTGGCAAGAAAGTTTTCTCGACAGTGGTGTTGCTATTGTCGACCTTGTTCTGTTGTTCGCTGCACGCACAGATTGGCGGAATCGGGCACGGCGGCGAAGATACTCGCAATCCGCTGAACTACTGCAAACTGAAGATCATCAGCAAGGCGGAAGTCCCAGCGGAAGACGCGGGTGTGCTTGATTTGGTCGACTTCTCGGAAGGGCAGTATGTCGAAAAAGGCCAACTGATTGCGTCGATCAACAAGAAGGACGTCGAGCTTGCCGCCAAGATTGCTGCTTCGGAGTACCAGGCAGCTAAGAAGACGGCCGAAAACACAATGAGCATTCAGTACGCCGCAAAAGCCTACGAAGTGGCCAAGACTGATTTTGAATCATCGATCGAAGCCAACAGGACACAAAGGGGCACGGTTACGAAGCAGCAAATACGTAGCCAGAAATTGCAGGCCGAACGATCCGTCATGCAGGCCAAGATGGCATTACAGGAGGCGAAGATCGCGCGACTCGACGCGGTCGCAAAATTCAATACGTACCAGCGTGCACAAGCAGCGGTCGATCGACGCGATATTACTTCGCCACTGAACGGCGTCGTTGCGAAGAAGTACAAGCACCAGGGCGAATGGGCACAGCCGGGCGATTCGGTATTGAAAGTCGTGCAAATGGATCGACTTTGGGTGGAAGGCGACATCAACGGTTCGAAGTACGCACGACACACAGTCATGGGAAGTAAAGTTCGCATCACGGTCAAGTTGACCGGTGGTGAGGAACGCTTCTTTGACGGCAAAGTTGTCTACGCGAGCTCGGAGATCGAAAGTAACGAGTACACCATTCGCGCGGAAATCGAGAACCAAAAAGAAAATGGCCACTGGATTTTGTCACCCGGACTCGACGCCAAGATGGAAATCGTCTCGGGCGGTGCCGGCGGACAATTTGGCTTTTAAAGTATTTCAATTCACTGAATAACACGAATCTATGGTCTCCTTAGCCGACAGTCTTGTATCGAGTGCAGCACGCCCGCTGAAGCTGCGCGTGCGTCCGGACCTCAAGGTTCGCCGACACAAGTATCAGGGCCGCCCGTTTTGGGTCGTGAAGGAGCCAATCGGTTTAAAGTACTACCGTTTCCAAGAAGAAGAATTTGCGATTCTTCAAATGTTGGACGGCAACACGAGTTACGAAGAGCTCAAGACTCAGTTTGAATCAGAGTTCGCGCCACAACGAATCACGCTCCAGGATCTGCAGCACTTTATCGGCATGTTACACCGTAGCGGTCTGGTAATCTCCGATTCGGGAGGACAGGGGCGGCAGCTCAATCGAAGAGCTACCGAAAACGCGAATCGCGAGTTGATGGGCAAAATGTCCAACGTTCTCGCGCTGCGATTCAAAGGCATCGATCCCGAGCGACTCCTTAACTGGCTCTATCCCATCGTAGGCTGGTTCTTTTCATTTTGGTTTTTCTGCTGCGTGATCATCATGGCCATGGTTGCGCTCTCGTTGGTGACCGTTCAGTACGACATGTTCCGTACTCGTTTGCCAGCGTTCCATGAATTCTTTGGTCCCAGTAACTGGTTCTATCTTGGAATCACCTTGGGACTCACGAAAGTGCTCCACGAATTCGGGCATGGGCTGAGTTGTAAACATTTCGGCGGCGAATGCCACGAAATGGGCGTCATGTTCTTGGTGCTGACACCCTGCTTATATTGCAACGTGTCGGACTCGTGGCTTCTGCCGAAC
>CAYNJG010000184.1:0-15159 GCA_964397295.1 uncultured Pirellulaceae bacterium | reverse complement strand
ACGCAAACTTGGGTAGCAAAGTTAGCGTTGTCGAATTGACGGACACGCTTCTGCCCGGCGCCGATCGTGATCTGGTCAAGCCGCTTCAGAAGCGACTTGACGACCAGATGGAACTGATCCTCGAGACCAAAGTGGGCTCGATGGGCCAAGTCGGCGAGAAGATCGAAGTTGCTTTTGAGGGTCCCAACAAATTCGGTACAGAGCAGTACGATCGAGTTCTCGTAGCCGTCGGACGTCGCCCCACTAGTCGCGGGATAGGACTCGAAAACACGGGCATCCAAACGGATCAACGCGGCTTCGTCGTTTGCGACGAGCAACAGCGAACAGCCGAGCCCAACATCTTCGCCATCGGGGACGTAGCGGGCGAACCCATGTTGGCACACAAAGCTTCGCACGAAGCCAAAGTCGCAGTAGAGACAATCTTAGGTAGGAACGCCGCGTTCAAACCCGCCGCGATTCCAGCTGTCGTCTTTACCGACCCTGAAATCGCGTGGGCCGGACTCACCGAAGCCGAAGCAAAACGCGACAACATCGCTCACGAGGTTGCCGTGTATCCGTGGGCGGCCAGCGGACGAGCTCAGGCGCTGGGCCGTGACGAAGGTCGAACCAAATGGCTCGTCGACCCAGAAACAAAACGCGTACTCGGCTGCGGCATGGTTGGCCCCGGAGCAGGCGAACTAATCGCTGAAACGGTTCTGGCAATCGAAATGGGATGCGAAGTTCACGACATCACTGAATCAATCCACCCTCACCCAACACTGAGCGAAACGGTGATGAACGCCGGCGAAGTGTTCTATGGCACGGCGGTCGAAATCTACAAGCCAAGGCGAGCCAAGAAGTAGCAGGAAATCGCTCCCAACCCTAAGGGCTCTCGGAAGAGCAGTGGATTGGGAAACTTGCAGGCACAAAAAAAGCCTCGAGCGGAAGCCCGAGGCATCTCTTTTTTGTCGTGTCGAGTGACTTATCGACGACGACGCATAAGCAAAGCGGCGATACCAGCAAAGAACATCGCTGCGTAGCCTGATGGTTCGGGCACAAAACTCGTATCGACCAAACCGAATCCGTAAAACACTCCGTTGGCACCATCACCACCAGAGTAGTCGATGCGTACGCCAGTCACAGGGCCTTCGAGGAAAATGATCGCATCACCTTCGCCATTGAAGGTTGGATTCGAAGTTTGAAGCAACCCAACGGTGCTGCTGCTTGGCTCGAAGGAAATACTTGGACTTCCTGACAGCAGCGAAATCGAATCAGAACCTGTCGCCGTGATCGTGGCGATGGAATTCGAATCGAAGTTCTCGATGTACAACGATGGCGAGTCGATAGGAGCAGCAAACTCGAACTCATGCCAGTCGCCATCGTTTACATTAACGGCGATAATGGCTCGCGTGTCCATCGACATCCAAAAACTGGCATCCCATCCGCCTTGGCCGAATGGCCAGAATCGCTGATCTTCTGCGATGCCGAAGAATGGTCCGTCAGGCCCCGCGGTTCCGGTGATAAGCGTGCCGTCGAGAACACCAGTTGCCGACGATTCCGTATACGCGGTCCAATCGCCTTCGATCGTCATTGCGTGGGCATCCGTTATGCCAATCGCGAGACAGATTGTGATTAATAAACTTTGAACAGAACAATTCCATTTGATCATTAGACCCACTCCATAGTTGCGTTAGAATTTTCCCGAAATTTCCATACTCTTACTTCGCCAAAACGTTACGAAAAATTGAGTTCCGTTTAAAGACGGATTTTTACGCACTTTGGTGCACGTCGACTTACAGATGCCAGCATTGGCAGAACGTTCTTTGTAAAGAAATAGCCAGGCAACGCATAAGTCTTATCTAGGGAAGGCCTTAGGGAAATGCTTCCAATGCTTACGCCCGTCTTTACCTTCCCGAACACATCGAAAACAATGGTGTCCTATTGGAACTGAGACGATGGAGTTCGTATTACGTCGCTGCCGGCAGAAGTAGAAGACCCACTACCAAAGGGTTTACTCTCTCAGTTCTTTGCTAGCTGGCTGCCATTCGCGACGTACTTTTTCACCAGTCCAATGTGCGCCACAACCGCGCAATGGCCGGCAATTCAGGAGTAGCAGGCACACACTGCAACAAGAATATGGCAACGATCATTACCGATGGCGAGCAACCTGTACCAAACCCAAATCCACCACGCGGATCGGACCTTGATCCGGGCGAAACAAGGGAGTGGCTCGAGTCACTCCAGTACGTCCTAGAAAGCAAAGGCCGTGATCGAGCGCAGTACCTGCTTGCAGCGTTGAACTATAAAGCAGCGCAAGAAGGCGTTGAGCTGCCTCTGCAATACAACACGCCGTACATCAACACGATCCCAGCAACTGAGCAACCGCCGTACCCCGGCAACCGCGATATCGAACGTCGGATCAAAAGCATCATTCGCTGGAACGCGATGGCTATGGTTGTCCGAGCGAACAAACGCTTCGACGGTTTGGGCGGACACATTTCGACGTTCGCTTCATCCGCAACTCTTTACGAAGTCGCCCAAAACCATTTCTTCAAAGGCCGCGGAGAAGGCGGTTATGATGGTGACCACATTTACTTCCAGGGTCACGCTTCACCAGGGATGTACTCACGTGCATTCCTAGAAGGTCGAATAACGGAAACGCACCTCGATAACTTCCGACGCGAACTACAGCCGGAAGGTGGACTCTCGTCGTACCCGCACCCGTGGCTCATGCCAGACTTCTGGGAGTTTCCGACCGTTTCGATGGGCCTCGGTCCAATCAACTCGATCTATCAAGCTCGATTCAATCGCTACATCGAAGATCGCGGTATACGTAACACAAGTCACCAACGTATTTGGGCATTCCTCGGTGACGGCGAGTGTGATGAGCCGGAATCGCTTGGTGCCATTACGCTTGCGGGACGCGAGAAACTCGACAACCTCACGTGGGTTATCAACTGCAACTTGCAGCGTCTCGACGGTCCCGTGCGAGGCAACGGCAAGATCATTCAAGAGCTCGAAGGCCTTTTCCGCGGTGCCGGCTGGAACGTGGTGAAAGTCGTTTGGGGAAGTGACTGGGATCCGCTACTAGAAGAAGACGAAACCGGATTACTGATCAAGCGAATGGGCGAAGTTGTTGATGGCCAGTATCAAAAATACGTGGGCATGGATGGCAAGTACATTCGTGAGCACTTCTTTGGAAAGTATCCTGAGTTGATCAAACTGATCGACAGTTACTCAGACGAAAAACTCGAAAAGATGCGACGTGGTGGTCACGATCCAGAAAAGGTCTACGCCGCGTACAAACTCGCGACCGAGATCAACAATGGTCGCCCAACGGTTGTGCTTGCAAAGACGATCAAGGGCTATGGCTTGAGCGAATCAGGTGAGGGCCGCAACGTGGCTCACAACTTGAAGAAGCAGAGCGAAAAAGAGCTACTCGAGTTCCGCGATCGATTCGGAATTCCAGTATCGAACGAAGAAGTCAAGAACGCACCGTTCTACACGCCTCCAGCAGACAGTGTCGAGATGCAGTATCTGGCCGAACGCCGCAAGGCACTAGGCGGCTCCGTTCCATCGCGGCCAACAGAAATACCAAAGATGGAGGTGCCACGACTTTCGGACTTCAAGAATACGGTTGAGAATAAGATGACAAGTACGGTCGACAAAAAGACCGGCGAGCTCAAAAAACTCTCGACGACCGAAGCTGTCACCCGACTACTCGGCGACATGCTGAGGAACAACCAGATCGGCAAGAACCTAGTTCCTATCGTTCCCGACGAGTCGCGAACGTTTGGTATGGAAGGCCTGTTTCGGCAGGTCGGTATTTACGCCCACGCTGGCCAGCTTTACGAGCCTGTGGATACTGATAAGTCGGCTTATTACAAGGAAGCTCAAGACGGGCAGATCCTGGAAGAAGGCATCACCGAATGCGGCTCCATGGCTTCGTTCACCGCAGCGGGTACTGCTTACGCGTTGCACGGCATCAACATGATTCCGTTCTTCATTTATTACTCAATGTTCGGGTTCCAGCGTATTGGCGATTCGATCTGGGCAGCCGTAGACGCTCGAGCCAAGGGCTTCATGATTGGCGGAACCGCCGGTCGTACGACGCTGAATGGTGAAGGCCTTCAACATCAAGACGGTCACAGTCTGCTGAACGCAATCGCGTATCCGACGATTCGTGCTTACGATCCAGCGTTCGGTTACGAGATGGCCGTTATCGTCATGGAAGGCATGAAGCGACTGTACGAAGAAGGCGACACCGCGATCTACTACATGATGGCGGGCAACGAGAAATACGTACATCCGGAAATGCCGGACGGCGTCGAAGAAGGCATCATTCGCGGTGCTTACAAATTCTCAGAATTGAAAGCCAACGACGAGAAGCATCATGTGAACTTGTTCGGCAGTGGTTCGATCATGAATGCGGCGATCGAAGCACAAAAGATGCTCGCCGAAAACTATGGTGTATCCAGCAATCTATTCAGCGTGACAAGCTACACCGAATTGCGTCGTGACGCAGCCGCCTGCGAACGATGGAACATGCTCCATCCGGAAGAGACTGCGAAGATGTCGTACATCGAAACGCTGTTGGCAGACCATCGTGGTCCTAACATAGCTGCGTCCGATTACGTTCGTGCGTTGCCCGAACAAATCGCAGCCTTCATTCCTGACGGCCTCTACGCTTTGGGAACCGATGGCATGGGACGAAGCGAGACACGCGAAGCGTTGCGTCGCCACTTCGAAGTAGACGCTCAGTTCATTACACTTGCCGCCTTGCGACAATTGCAACAGCGCGGCGACATCGAAGCTTCGGTTGTTTCTCAAGCAATCAAAGATCTCGGTATCGACCCAGAAAAAATAAACCCGTATTTCGCGTAGCGGGTTGCTCGTCGTAACGGCTTACGTTTGCCGAAAGCGACGTGCAAAGGCACTCACGCTGCTTGCACAACGAGCAGCGTTTCCACGACACGACTCATCGGATAAAGAAACAATTATGCAAATCGAAGTAAAACTGCCTGAGGACTTGGAAGACGGTGGCGATATCCTGGACGTATTCGTTAACGTCGGTGATAACATTTCAGCCGATCAAGATTTGATCGAAGTGGAAACCGACAAAGCGACAGTGGCCGTACCGAGTTCTCACGCGGGAAAAATCATCGAATTGAAAGTCAACGTCGGCGACTCGATCGCAGCCGGCGGCACGATACTGGTACTCGAAGCTTCGGACGCTGCGGCAGCCGCGCCCGCGCCGGCGGCTCCAGCTCCAGCTCCGGCAGCACCACCGCCTCCAGCACCTGCACCCGCAGCTCCAACACCGCCACCTGCGGCAGCTACTCCACCTCCGACTCCCACGCCGCCGCCCCCAGCACCTGCAATGCCGGCGCCAGCTTCGAGCGGTAGCCTTGCACCTGCAGGGCCAGCCGTCCGCCGATTCGCCCGTGAAGTCGGCGTTGATCTGGCCGGACTAACGGGGTCAGGCCCCGGCGGGCGAATCACACGAGAAGACGTTTTGGCCGTGGTACGTAAGTCAAGCCAACCTTCAGCGTCGACGGCAGGAGCAGCCGCTGCAGCTGGGGCAGCCGCCGCGGGCATTGCAGCCACAACTCCTACAGCAAAACCCGACGCGAAGATTCCAGGCGAACCCGGCACCGACAAGTGGGGCCCCGTCCAAATCCAGAAGATGCCCAAGATTCGCAAGACCATCGCAAACAAAATGCATGAGTCTTGGTCGACGGTACCGCGTGTCACGAACTTTGACGATGCAGACGTCACATCGCTCGAAGCCATGCGACAGGCGAGCAAAGCCGACTACGCGGAAGAAGGTATCAAGCTCACCACAATGCCTTTTATCATTAAGGCCTGTGCGTTGGCTCTGAAAGCCAACCCGCTATTGAACGCCACGGTCGACATGGCTAACGAGCAGATCATCTACAAGCAATACGTCAACATCGGAATCGCCGTCGACACGGACCGCGGACTGGTTGTCCCTGCACTACGCAACGCGGACCAACTATCCATACCTGGCATTGCTCGAGCTCTCGGTACGATGGCGCAAAGCGCACGCACGGGAGATTTCTCTGTTGATGACCTCCGAGGCGGAACCTTCACGATTAGCAACCTTGGTGCGATCGGCGGTACGTACTCGACACCGATTATCAACACACCGGAAGTCGCAATTCTGTTGGTTGGCCGCTCGCGCAAATTGCCTGTCGTCGTCGATGGCGAAATAAAAATTCGCCTGATGATGCCACTTAGCTTGTCCTACGACCATCGGCTTGTGGACGGCGGTGCGGCGGCCCGCTACTTGAATGACGTGATCGGCTTTCTATCGACACCAAGTCGCCTATTGATGGCTCCTTAACGGACTTCAGCCTCGAACCTCGTAGCAATACGCAAGTGCTAGGACGCAACGGCGTTGATCATATCACGCCGTTGTGCGTCATCCATTGCGGCTGGCCTCGTTACTTCGACTCCGGCACACGGTACGTGGCATCCAACCACGAGACCGTTCATGCCATTTGGGAAAGAAAGCAATGATGATCCGAAAGTGGGCCCTCTCTGAAAGCGCCTGACTCAACCAGGCCGTACTCTCTCGCAATCACAAGACCTCGGCTGTTCGCTTTGCGCAGAGGAACCAAAACCCGACGGAAGCACCAATCTTTGTGCATCCACTCAAGCACGTTCGCAACAAGAAACTCTTCCATATCGATAGCTTCGTCGATGACCCAGTATGCAAGCTGTGCTCCGTCGATCTCGACGCAGCGTTCGATGTAAATGCATCCAAGACAACGCGTACGCTTGGGGCTGAGAACCGTGTAAGCGAAGGCTTCGCCGCGTTTGAATTCATCGTTGTGGCGGCTGAGATCCGCTCGGTTGGATTCCAATGTGAAGTCTTCCGGTGGCCAACTTCCCCATTGAAGCTCGTCACGCAGACGACTACGACACGACATGAGTGCCGTAAAGTCTAGTGCTGCGTGCTTATCGTCGAGCGGCTCGGTAACGAACCGTGTTGTCACCAGCGGTGGTTGCGGTACTGAACCCAGAGACAACCATCGCGAACCATGCTTTGGAGCTTGTGTCATAAAGAGCCACCGAAAACAAACTCACTCACCCAGATTGCGATGACAGCGATTGTGTAGCCAGCCTGCGGTCGCCCCACAACAAAACAGCAATCCGCCAACCAAAACAAAACGCAGAAGAGCGTAGCCTAACACGGCAGAAGTCAATTCATCCGTCGGCTCGAACGGATGAATTGTCCAGCACAAAATCTGCAAGATCGTGGCAAGGATGAATCCAACAAACAATCCGCCGGCAATGCTAATCGCTTTCCCTAAGTTCAAGTTCAACAAATCCGCCATTGCTAATCTCCGAGACCGCTTCGCAACCATCTGCGCAAGTTTTACGTCAACCGACACTTGGCAGCAAGTTTCTTTGCTTCCGCTAACGTCGTAGTTCCCGCACTTTTGGTCCATCGCTACGCAAGTTCGCGGAATGTCACACATCAACGATAGACATGCATAGTAAAAACGCCCGCCAATTTTTACCTCCCTGAGAGGACCGTCATGCCGTTCAAACTCATCGCTCTACAAATCCGCAGAATCCGGCACCACGCCTTCACCCTCGTCGAACTGCTTGTTGTCATTGCGATCATTAGCATGCTGATGTCGCTCCTGCTACCGGCAGTAAACGGTGTCCGAGAGGCAGCGCGAAGCGCGCAATGCAAGAATAACATGCGTCAGACTTTCCTGGCCGCAATCAACTACAGCACTTCACATAACGAGTCAGTACCCGGCTATGGAAAATTCACGCAAATCGAACCAGACGGTGTTAGCAATCCAGGACCTCATCAAATCCAATGCATGCCTGGACAAAGTTGGATCGTCACGCTGCTTCCATACTTGGAATTGCAAAGCGTGAAAGATCGCTGGAACACGGAAGAACCATGGAACAGCCCAAATAATATAGATCTAGGTACGCTGGCAGCCGGTATCGTTACTTGCCCAAGTGACACATCCTCGTTTCGCGGCGGGCTGAGCTACGTCATCAATTCGGGATTCGCTGATCTTCAGCTGCTTGATGCCTACCGCGGTGCTACGTCTGGCGGCAATTTTCCAACAGAGGCACAAATGCACGCTCACGACATCATTCGATTCGACTGGGACGAAGACGGCGACTTGAGTAAGGCCGACAAAGATATCACGCGCGACACGGGTATGTCTTGGGTTCATGTGGGAAGACATAACCACAGTCAACGTCTTGGCCAGATCTATGACGGAACAAGCAATACGATTCTTTTTGGCGAAAACGTCAACGCAGGGCAGGGCGGCAACTGGGCGAATCCCTCGATCAACAATTGCGCGTTTGTTTTTCCCGCCTACCAGCCACGCATCTCGGGCGGAAACTTTGCGAACCCGCCGACGCCCGAAGGACTCACTGGAATGCCGAACCGCGAACGAGACCTTGGCGAAGGCACACCTTTTCTTTCTTCCGACCACAGAGGAACGATCAACGTTGTGATGGCTGGCGGATCAACAAAAACGATGTTGGATTCGATCGATGGGGAAGTCTATCGCGCATTACTAACGCCTGGCGGATCGAAACGCCGCTTCGCACAATTCCAAAGTGAGAAGCCATTGAGCTCCACCGATTTCTAATGCGAGCGATTTCGCATTCGCTCGCCGTCGCAAGTAAGCGGACCGTCACGTCAATCAGTCAACTCAACGCGTCGACCTTCAACGCGACTCTTCTCGGCGGCCAGAACCGTTTGCAGCGCCACGTACGCTTTGTCCAGATCGTCCGTTGAACGCAGCAAACTCGTAACCGCTCGATGAAACTGACCGAATAGCTGTTCTCCAACTGGCGATTCGTCTTCGAGCGACTCAATGTGCCGACCAGCTTCGTCAAACCAAACCAACGTCGAAGGCAAATCAACAAAAGCGACGCCACGCTCACAACTCACCTGCAATCCAGTCGGCAAACGGAACGTCCGAGCCTCACGCCAAGTATCAGGGATGTAGTCACCGCAGCTGATTTGAGCAAGCGGCGTGTCTTCGCCTTCGGTACTGGCTTCAAAATCGACACTCATCATGCGATAGCCACCTGAATCCGTACTTGGTCGTCCGTTCGAGATCACGCTTTTGGGTGTGCGTCCGACTACATAACTACACCAGTCGACAAGTTCAATGAGTTCGCGCAACATGGCCGGGTCTGCCGACGGCTCGCCCGCTGAGAATGCTCGTCGACGATGGCAAAAAAGTAATCGCGGTTTGCCCAATTGCGTCGCGATTAGTTCCTTCAATCGCAGCGT
Organism: uncultured Pirellulaceae bacterium; assembly: GCA_964397295.1. GTDB lineage: Bacteria > Planctomycetota > Planctomycetia > Pirellulales > Pirellulaceae > CAYNJG01. The sequence goes on along the minus strand of CAYNJG010000184.1, from coordinate 5,867 downwards.
GGCCGGTGCCAAGCGACGGGGAAACTCAACCATGAACGCAATGCCGGCTTCTTCAACGCGAGTCTTCACCTCCGCTGCTTCTTCCGATGTCAGATCCATCATCGCCGCACAATAGACGGCTTTGCCCGCATCGCACGCCGCGTGGATTGGCAGAGGGCCGTACCATTGCGGCGCAAGCATCAGGATGGCATCCAGATCGTTACGTTTCACGAGGGCGCGATAGCCATCAACCGTATCGGCGCCAAACTCCTGAGCAACCTTGTCCGCCCGTTTCGCCACCTCTTCGCAGATCGCTCGGACCTCGAATCGTTCGCTAAGAACACGCAACGCCGATCGATGGCGAGCATCCCAATTTGGCCCGATCCCGACCAACCCAACTCGCAACTTCATTCAAGGCACTCCGTTTATACTAGCCAACCGACAAAGTCGACTCGAAGACACAGAGTCTACGTGCATCACGGCCCTTGTCCAAGTCGGCAGATTGTTTTGAAATGCTTCGATGTCATGTGAAGCCAAGATCTCCGTCATCATCCCGATGCTCAACGAGGAAAAGTTCGTCGAAAGAGCAATTCGCTCGGTTGCGAATGCGGATGAGGTGATTGTGGTGGATGGCGGAAGCAAGGATCAATCGGTAAGCATTGCGAGACAAACTGGCGCGACGGTAATCGAATCCGCGCCAGGTCGAGGTGCTCAGCTACGGACTGGCGCAGAAGAAGCCACCGGAAACGTGTTCCTATTGTTGCACGCGGACACTTGGCTCGACAATTCGGCGATCGAGCTACTTCGCACGCGGAGCCGTACGACTCGCCCTTTTCACGGCTGCTTTCGACAGCGTATTGATGATTCGCGAATTCGCTACCGTGTGCTCGAACGAGGCAACTCGATCAGAGCAACTTGGCTTGGGATGCCTTACGGTGATCAGGCACAGTTCGTCGATAGTGAAACGTACCACTCCGTCGGCGGGATCGATGATGTTCCCATGATGGAAGACGTACTGTTGTCTCGCAAACTGCGGCGTGTCAGTCCCCCGGTCTTACTGGACGCCCCGTTGAACATTAGCGTGCGTCACTGGAATCGTCGCGGCGTGATTCGGCAAACGTTAAAAAACTGGTCTATATTTGCCGCGTTCTGCTTGGGAGTATCGCCGACAAAACTCGCGAGCTGGTATCGTTAGACTATGACCAAAATCCGCATCGCCACCCCGCAAGACGCCGCAGCCATTCGCTCGATCTACGCGCCGTTTATCGAAGCGACTGCGATCACCTTCCACACCGAAGTTCCATCGGTCGAAGCGTTCTCGGAACAGATCCGCGAGCTACTCGTCACCTACCCTTGGTACGTCGCCCAGTCCGAGGCCGGCCGAGTCGTCGGGTATGCGTACGCAAGCCAACACCATCCACGCCCGGCCTACCGTTGGTCGGTCAACGCCAGCATCTACCTGGCAGAGGACTATCACCAGCGCGGCATTGGACGAAAACTGTACACGCAACTTTTCGAGACCGTCAAACGACAGGGCTTTCGAATGGTTCACGGCGGAATCACGATTCCGAACGAGCCGAGTGTTCGGCTGCACGAATCGTTCGACTTCAAGTACGTCGGCACATTTCCAACGGCTGGGTTTAAGTTGGGGTCGTGGAAGGATGTCGGTTGGTGGGTCCTTGATCTCATGCCAGAAGTTGCCGACAACCAAGAAGTGCCCGAGCCGATTGCCTACTCACAGTTGGCATAGCAGGCGTTCTAAGGCCAATGCTTAGGGCAGCGTCAGCAAGTACCAGATCGCGTGAGCTTGCTGCCCTTCAGTCACCGCCGCACACTGATGTCAAGCCAGGCAATTTGCAACAAGTTTCCTGCCTGCGTATCCCCGGTCATCGACGACGACATTGTGGCTCACAGAAAAAGTTTTGGTTCTAGGCATCGTACGCGTTCGATGAACTCTGACGAACAGGTTTAGCTAAGTGCGACCAAACTTGGTGCTATCGCCAATGCGTCGCCAATATCCGGGGAGCCGGGGGGATTCCATGTATTTCAGAACTAGCGTTTTCGCTTCGATCATTGTTGCTTGCGTTATGGTTATGCCATCGCAAGCGCAGTTCATCAAACAATTGGGGCGCATACCCCTTGCTGGCAAGGTCAAGCAAGCATCATTCTTCGGCGGTGGCGGATGTGACAGCTGCGGCGGAGGTTGCTCCGGTGGTGGATGTGCTGCGGCACCAAGCTGCGGACTCGCTGGCGGATGCGACGGCGGCAGTTGCCTCGGTGGTGGTTGTGCAGATCCCGGTTGTGGATGTGCGGCGCCCAGCTGCGGAATCGCCGGTTCGATACTAGGAGGTTGTCTGGGCGGAGGACCTAGCTGCGGATTGCCTGAACCAACATGTGGCTCAATAGGACTTGGCTACAGCGGAGGCTTCGGACTCTGCGGCGGCAGTTGCGATTCCTGTGGCGACGGTGGCTACTTCGGTCGCAACCTTTACAAAGTCAATCCATGTGCATGCGGCGGCTCGCTGATCGGCGACATGGCTCGCGGATTCATCTCGCTAGTCGACCGAACAGTCGGCACGCTCGTGGCAACATTCTTTGGCGGTTTGCAATCAGCAACTTGCCATGCAAGCGGAACATTTGCAGCACTACAAAGTGCGGCTGCAGCGAGCTGCACGTCATGCGGTTCAATTGGCTGCGACTCGATTGGTTGCTCTGGCGCACCATCTTGCGGCTTGGCGGCACCGGCTTGCGGATGTGCGTCTCCTTCATGCGGAGCACCAACACAGTTGGCCAGTCCTCCGGTTTACTCAACTCCGAGCTATCCGGTTGAGTCTAGTTACCCCGTCGAATCCAGCTATCCGAGCGAGAGCTATCCATCGACACCCATCGTTCCATCGGTTTCGAGTTTCGACGGAAGCACGTATTCGCAACCAGCTCCACCGGCACCTTCGGCGCCAATCATGGACGCCGTTCCAATACCTTCTGGCGAACCATCGATGGCTCCATCGATCTTGCCGACCACGGATCCGTTTGTCGATGATCCTGCACTACCGCAGGCTTATCGACAAATGCGAGCTGCTCCAACGGGCTTCCGCGTCTTTAACGACCCGGCACCAGTACCTCGTGGCTACGCTCAACAAGCACCAAGTCGATCCGCCGGCTCGGCAGTACAAACGGCTTCGCATTCAGCACAAACCAATAGTCAACGATACATCCCTCGTTTGACGACTCGACAAGCGACACTTCGTCGCTAGGTTGGATAAAAAAAGGTTCCGGCGAATGGGATAGATCAACAGACTAAACTGAGTATTCGCCGACGACGGAAAGCCGCTACCCGATGGGAGCGGCTTTTTGTCGTGGATGGAAGATGAGTCTGCGGATTAACTATCTTTAGATGGCTAGACGGAACACTCAGAGCACCGATGCCAAGTCATCTCGCAGATCTTCGAAGTCTTCCAATCCCACCGAAAGACGCACCAAACCATCCACGATTCCGTGAGCTTCGCGATCAGCTTTGTCGTAACTGGCATGCGACATCGAAGCTGGCTGCTCGATCAACGATTCAACCGCGCCCAGGCTCACTGCTAACTGGAACAGCTTCGTCGACTCGACCAACTTTTTCGCCACCTCAAACCCACCGGTTGTTTCGAAACTAATCATTGCTCCGAAATCACCGTCCATCTGCTTCGCCGCAATTTCGTGTCCGGGATGACTAGGCAATCCGGGATAAAGTACGCGTTGGACATTCGGATGATTGTCCAAGTACTTTGCAAGTTCCATCGCCGTCTTCGACTGCGCTCGTACTCGCAAATCCGCTGTCTTGATTCCACGGCCAAGCAAGAAGGACTCGAACGGCCCTAGAATGGCACCGGTCGCGTTTTGCACGAAGTACAGCCGGTCGTACAAGTCCTTATCCTTGACCACCAAACCGCCTCCCATCAGATCGCTATGACCACCGAGATACTTCGTGGCACTATGCATCACGATGTCAGCCCCCAATTCAAGCGGCCGGGTCAGCACTGGCGACGCAAACGTATTGTCGACCCCCAGTAAGATACCATGCCGCTTCGCAATCTCCGCACATGCAGCAATGTCAGTGATACTCATCAGCGGATTGCCGGGACTTTCGATCCAAATCAACTTCGTGGCTGGAGTAATCTTCGATTCGAATTCATCCAAGTTACGAGAATCAGCAAGCGTCACAGTGACACCTGAACGATTCGTGATCTTGTGCAGCAAGCGATAAGTGCCACCGTAGATATCGGCACCCGCGAGCACGTGATCTCCCGTCTCGAACAGCATCGTCACACAATGCGTGGCGGACATCCCAGAAGCGAACAACATCCCATGCGTACCACCTTCTAGCGAAGCTAATGTTTGTTCGACATTCTTTCGCGTGGGATTGCCGCTACGTGAATAGTCGAACTCGCCCCATTCACCGGCGCCCGGCTGGACAAATGTCGAAGCGACGTGGATCGGTGGCACAACTGCGCCGGTTGTCGCGTCTTTTTTGTTACCAACGTGGATTGATCTAGTGCGAAACTTCATGGTGTGGAGATCCTTCTTCGTGCCGAACGGAATAAGCCGTTACGGGCTACTCTACGCGTGCTTCGTTAACGACGCAGCGCCTGTTTCAAATCAGCAATCAGATCATCTGTGTCTTCGATCCCGCAGGACATACGGATCATATTGTCTTGAATTCCCCACTCACACCGCTGTTCGGCGGTCGCATCGAAATAACTCATCACCATCGGCTGTTCAATCAACGATTCGACGCCACCAAGACTCGGCGCGATACGTGGAATACGAGCAGCGTCCACAATATCGGCTGTGGCTCGCCAATCGGCTCCGTCGATCAAGAACGTAACAAGCCCGCCGTAGCCTCGCATCTGACGTTTTGCGACATCATGATACGTATGCGACTCCAGACCGGGATAATACACTTTGCTGACGCGAGGGTGAGCTTCCAAGAAATCCGCGACCGCTAGTCCGTTCTGGTTGTGGCGTTCCATGCGCAACGAAAATGTCTTTAGTCCACGTTGCAACAAGTAAATATTGTGAGGCGAGTTCACCGGGCCCATGATGCCGCGAAGATTGCGGATATCAGCCATCGTTTCCCGGTCCTTCGACACGATCACACCCGCCAGTAGATCGTTGTGTCCGGCAAGATACTTCGTTGCCGAATGCAAGACATAGTCAACGCCGTATTCGATCGGTTGCAAGTTGTATGGCGTCGCCAGCGTCGCGTCGATAAGTGTTTCGACTTTGTATTTCCGACCTAGTTCGGCGAACTGTTCGAGATCAACGCAACTGAGGTGCGGATTCGTCGGTGACTCGCTGATTAGCATGCGAGTGTTGTCGTTGATCGCAGCAGCCATTGCCTCGTAGTTGCACGCTTCCACTTGACGCGTGACTACGCCGAACCGCGAAAGGTGTTTCGTGCAAAACTCACGGCTACGGTGGTAGCATTCGTTGAAGAAGATCACTTCGTCGCCAGCTTTAAGTTTGGCCATCAGCACGCCAACGATGCCTGCCATCCCAGATGAAAACAGCAACGCTTCTGCGCCGCCTTCGAGCTGGGCTAACTTCTGTTCAACAACTCGCTCTCCGGGCGTTCCATAACGACCGTACTCTTCGCGAGGCTGCTCTTGCTCGATAAAATCGATGACCGATTGCGTGCTTGGAAAGGTGTAGGTGGCCGAGCAGAAAATGGGATCCGTGATCGCGTCGCCGGGCTTCTGCCGCGCCTCTCCAGCGTGTACGGAAGTCGTAGACATTCCAGGCTTGTTTTTTGATGAAGCGGAGACTTGCCCGCCAGAGCCGGTAGTCGAAGATGCCATGTACGTGTCCAATCAAAACGAAAAAAGCCGCAGTCTTGGGACCACGGC
>CAYNJG010000183.1:0-15166 GCA_964397295.1 uncultured Pirellulaceae bacterium | reverse complement strand
ACGCAAGAGTTACTGAAAGTGGAGGCCTAGACGATGTTTGTTGCAAAAGTCACAGGATCATTGGTCTCGACTCACAAAATTGAATCGATGGTGGGATCGAAACTGTTGGTCGTTGAACCGTATCGCTTGGACGGAAAGAAGCGAAACAGTTTGGTTACGACCGGTCGAACTTTCATCGCCGTCGATAGCCTTGGAGCAGGCGAAGGCGACTACGTTTTGCTGACTCAAGGATCGAGCGCAAGGCTTACCCCAGAGACGAAGAACATGCCGATCGATGCGGTAGTGATCGGGATCGTGGACAGCGTGCGAGTCGATGACTCAAACGTATACGACAGAAATGAATAAGACGTGTGCCACTGCTGGCTTGCCCAGCAGTGCTGGCCGGAATCACTGCTGGACAAGCCAGCAGTGGCACCCAATACAAGAAATAGCACAATGAACTTTACCGAAGAAACAATTCGCAATGTTGTCGCTCAGGTACTCGCCGAAGTTGGTGGACCACCTACCGTTTCGACCAGCCACACTGGTCGCCATGGTGTCTTTGCCTGTGCCGATGAAGCAGTCAAAGCAGCCCGAGCAGCATTCGAGCAACTTCGTGAACGATCGATCGAGGATCGCAAACGCATCATCGAACACATTCGCCGCATTTCCATCGAGCAAAAAGTTGAGCTCGGTACGATGGAGATGGAAGAGACCAAGATCGGTCGACTCGAACACAAGATCGCCAAACTTCAAACACTTGGCGAGCGAACTCCTGGCGTCGAGTTTATGCGGAGCGAAGTCTTCTCCGGCGACCATGGCCTTGCAGTTATCGAGCACGCACCGTTTGGTGTCATCGGTTGCATCACTCCCGTAACACACTCGCTGCCGACGATCACTGGCAACGCCGTCAGCATGATCGCGTCCGGCAACACGCTGGTCGTGAATCCGCATCCGGCTGGAAAGCGAGTTGCGGCAGAAGGTGTTCGACGTTTCAACGAAGCCATTCATCGTGATTTGGGCATCGACAACTTGATTTGCGTGATTGCCGAACCAACACTCGAAACCGCTGACACAATTTTCAAGCACCGCGATGTCGCGATGATTTGCGTCACAGGCGGACCAGCTGTCGCACGAGCGGCCCTGAATTCAGGCAAACGAGCGGTTGTCGCCGGACCGGGTAACCCGCCAGTTGTCGTCGACGAAACGGCGGATCTCGATCGAGCTGCTCGGTGCATCATTGATGGCGGATCTTACGACAACAATCTGTTGTGCATCGCGGAAAAAGAAGTGTTCGTCGTCGCCAGCGTCTTCGACCAAATGATGTCGGCGATGGAACGAGCTGGTGCGGCTCGACTGAACTCCGGCGAGATCGATCGACTGACTTCCCAAGCGATCACCCAAGTCGGTGAAGGTGCGAAGCGACACGACGTGGCCGCGAAAGAGTGCATCGGCAAAGACGCAAGCTATCTCGCTCAGATCGCCGGCAAGAACGTGACGCCCGATACGTTGCTTTGCTTCGGTGAAACGGACGAACACAACCCGTTTGTTCCCGTCGAGCAAATGATGCCCTTCGTTCCGTTCGTCCGCTGCCGCAATGTTGAAGAAGCGATCGCCAAAGCCAAACACTACGAGCACGGATTCCGACATACGGCGATCATTCACTCGAACAACGTTCGCAACATGACCTGGATGGGCCGCGAAATGGATACGACGCTGTTCGTAAAGAACGGACCTTGCTTCGCGAGCCTAGGGCTCGGTGGCGAAGGATACATCTCGTTCTCGATTGCGACGCCAACGGGCGAGGGAGTGACTACGCCACTGACGTTCACACGCGAACGACGGTGTTCATTGATTGATGATTTGAGAATCGTTTAACACGTGTGGCACTGGCTCTGCCAGTGATGAACAGAAACACAAGAACACTGGCAGAGCCAGTGCCACCCTGAAACAAATGCTAACCGCAAAAGTAATCGGAACCGCAGTCTCGACCGTGAAGCACCATTCAATGGATGGTTGCAAGTTGTTGGTCGTGCAACCAGTGATGGCCGATCGCAATACGCCGGACGGCTATCCGCTAGTAGCGATCGACACGATCGGAGCGGGGACTGGCGAACGAGTCATGATCACGAGCGACGGAGTAGGAACAAGGAAGATGCTGAACGCTGACGCGACGCCAGTGCGTTGGTCGGTGATCGGGATTGAAGATGAATAGATGAGGATTAGCGACGCTGAAATCGAACGAATTGTACGGGAAGTGATTCGACGACTCACTTCGGTCGGCGTGCAAATCGACAAGGCAAGTTCGACGCTGAAGATCGACAAGCGACTCGTGACGTTAGCAACCATTGAAGGACAACTCGAAGGAATTCAGAAACTAGTTGTGCTGCCGAAGGCCGTTGTAACACCTTCCGTTCGCGACGAACTTAGAGACAAGAAAGTCGAACTCGTTCGACAGAAATAAGAGATGTGTGCCACTGCTGGCTTGTCCAGCAGTGCCCACCGCAATCACTGCTGGGCAAGCCAGCAGTGGCACCCGGAAACAAACATGAGAATCGCAGAAGTCATTGGTACCGTCACGTTGAATCGATGTCATCCGACATTCGATGGCGGTACGTTGAAACTGGCGGTTCCACTGAAGCTGGACGACCTCACTGAAACCGGTCCCTCCGACGAAGATCCGTTGGTCGTCTGGGATGAGTTCGGTGCCGGAGTTGGCAGCCGCATCATGCTCAGCGAAGGCGGCGAGGCCGCTCAACCATTCAAACCAAATTGGAAACCAGTCGACGCCTACAACGCAGGGTTGCTCGACGACATTGATATCAATCCGAAAGTGATGAAATAACATGTATCAGAACACCCACAGAATCAAACAAGACATCTGCGAGATCGGCCGTCGACTCTACGCGAAAGGTTTTGCTGCTGCTAATGACGGAAATATCACTGTCAAAGTCAGCGACAACGAATATCTTTGCACGCCAACGATGCACTCGAAGGGTTTCCTGAAGCCAGAAGATATCGCGACGATTGACGGTACGGGCAAGCAGATCGCCGGCAACAAGAAGCGATCAAGCGAAGCACTTCTTCACTTGGAGATCTACGCCAAACGACCGGACGTGAAGAGCGTCGTACACTGCCACCCGCCGCACGCGACTGCGTTCGCGATCGCCCGCGAGCCGATTCCACAATGCGTTCTTCCTGAGGTAGAAGTCTTCCTGGGTGACGTGCCGATCACGGCCTACGAGACTCCGGGCGGCAAAGCGTTCGCTGAAACAATCTTGCCTTTCGTTGAGAAGACAAACGTCATCGTCCTCGCGAACCACGGCACGGTGAGCTACGGCGAAAACGTCGAGCGAGCATACTGGTGGACGGAGATCCTCGACGCTTACTGCCGCATGCTGATGCTCTCGAAGCAGCTCGGCCGCGTTAACTACTTCGATGAGTCGCAGGAGCGAGAACTTCTGAAACTAAAAGACGACTGGGGCTGGAAAGATCCTCGCAACACGCCCGAATACAAAGACTGCGACATCTGTGCGAACGATATCTTCCGCGAAAGTTGGAAGGAATCGGGTGTGGAACGCAAAGCATTTCCCGCTCCACCTGCGATGGGGCCATCTCGAAGTGCCCCATCGGGTGCAGCGAACTCTGGCGTTGCGAACGGGAATCAGGAAGCCCTCATTCAAGCGATCACGCAACGCGTAATGGCGGAATTAGCCAAAGGCTAGATCGATCAGCCAAAAAACTCCACTACATCGTTCTTCGTCTCAGTTAAACTCACTCAGTGTATTGCGGTCCTGTTTTTGCAGTCGCAACTTCATTAGAGGTGAGTGATGTCAGCTTCCAAACAATTCGATCGACGTTCTGCTCTCTCAGTTTTATCTTCTCTTGGTGTCGGTTCACTTGCATTCCAGCGAGCTCTCGCGAAAGAAGCGGCAGAGCAGTCCGTTACAACGGCAATGATCGCCGACGCTGAATGGGTCGCTGGTGTGAAGCTATCTGAAGATCAGCGCCGCATGGCCGCCGATGCGCTGGCCAAGGCGCAGAAAGGGCTGAAGCAGTTTCGTAAGGAAACACTCGATAATGGTTTGGCTCCGGCGTTTGTTTTTAAGCCGCTTGAGGACGAACGAAATCCGCAACAAGAATTCAAGCAAACAGAAGTTCGATTTCGCGAGTCGTCGGTGATCGAAAAGCCGAGCTCCGACGAAGACCTTGCGATGCTGCCGGTCAGCGAGCTTTCAGCGTTAATTCGAACTCGCAAAGTGACTTCGTCCGAACTGACGAAACTCTACCTGTCTCGATTGCGCAGGTTTGATCCGCTTTTGAAGTGTGTCGTTTCGCTAACCGAAGATCTGGCACTCGAACAGGCCGCCAAAGCTGACCGAGAAATAGCGGCAGGGCATTACCGAGGCTCGCTGCACGGAATACCTTGGGGTGTCAAAGATCTCTTTTCGATGCCAGGTTATCGCACGACTTGGGGATCGCCATTACATAAAGAGCGGATGTTGGATGAAAAGGCGGCAGTGACTCAATCGCTGGAAGACGCGGGTGCCGTACTCCTGGCTAAGCTATCAACAGGCTACTACGCGGGAGGCGATGAGTGGTTCGGGGGCAAGACGCGAAACCCGTGGAACCCGTCGCAGGGATCAAGTGGCTCGTCGGCAGGATCTGGATCGGCAACAGCTGCGGGACTTGTTGGCTTCAGCATTGGCACTGAAACGATGGGCAGCATAATTGCTCCGTCAGAGCGGTGCGGAGTCACAGGACTGCGTCCCACGTTTGGACGCGTTAGTCGATTCGGTTGCATGGCACTTTCTTGGACGCTCGACAAGATCGGCCCGATATGTCGATCAGTGGAAGACTGCGCCGTGGTACTGGGTGCGATCCACGGCAAAGATCATCGTGATCCATCAAGCGTCGATCGGAACTTTGCCTGGCCAGTCGAGAAAAACAACAGCGCGATTCGTATCGGCTATGAGGCGGAAGATCCTGAATTCGTTGCCGAGATAGCATTACTACGCAAGCTTGGATTCACGATGGTACCCATCGAGCTCGAGACGCCAGAATTCGAAAGCATGCTGCCAATCATTTTGACAACCGAGTCGGGATCGCTTTTCGATGCTCTGACGGACAAGCAAGAACCGAAAGGCGTGAAGTACTGGCCGAAGACATTTGTGATGGGGCAATTCGTTACGGCCAACGACTACATTCGCGCGAACCGCATCCGGCGACGTGTGATGGAAAAAGTGCGAGATCTATTTCGCAAGGTGGACGTTGTCGTGGGACCGTCAATGAATATCGGTACGAACATGTCGGGACATCCGAAGATGGCAATTCCGCGTGGATTCATCAAGCACAAAGAAACCGGTCGACAGGTTCCTCATGCACTGTTCATGACGGGAAAGCTCTACGACGAGAGCACGCTGTTGACGGTCGCGAACGCATTCCAACGAGCGACTGAACATCACCTTGCTCGCCCACCTATCGACGAATTCTTACGTGACGCCGATTCGTTTCATCAGGATTCAGATCTCGCAGAATCAGACAAACTTTATCTGTGCGAATAGAAACGTTTAAGAAAGAGCCAAATCGTTGTCGTTACCTTTTGAAATTGACAGATCTACTCTCGAGTTTCCGTTTTTGCCGCCGATGAGCCTTCGCGGATTTGAAGCGGATACTTTGGCCACCGCATTGGGCGAGCGTTTAACCTTGCTGGTTTTTCTACGGCACTTCGGATGAACGTTTTGCCGTCAGCAGGTGGTCGACCTGCGACAGACAACCGAACAGGATCACGCGTTTCCGAGAACGGTTTACATTCACATGGGATCAAAAACACAAGCGGACAGTTTCTTCGCAACCTATTGGCCAAACGCATTGGCTATCGGCGACCCTAAACAAATCCTCTATCGAGCGTTCGGTATCGGAATTGGCTCAGTTGGCCAGTTTTTGAAGCCCGACGTTTGGAAAGCGTACTGGTCGAATCGCTCGCACGGCGTCGGTGCACCAGTCGGAAATACAATGCGAAACCCAGGAGCCGTTTTGATCGCTGGAACCAAAGTACTCTACGTGCAGGAGTGCGAACATTTCGGAGTCCAAGTTGATGTGGCAGCAATCAAGACGTTCATTGCTAGCGACACCTAACACTCGCTGTTGCGGGTGCTGAAGACTCGCAACCCGCTCACTTCAATTCACTATTTGCTTACGCCAACCGGTGGTCGGCCGATGGAATAGTAAGCGAATCCAAGCTCCGCCATTTTCTTCGTATCGTAAAGATTGCGACCGTCGAAAACCACGGGCGAGTTCATACGACTCTTGAGTTCTTCGAAATCTGGTGTTCGATAATCTTGCCACTCGGTGACGATTGCCAAACCATCAGCATGGTCGGTCACATCCATCAGGCGTTCGCAATACGTGATCTTGTCGCCGAATATTTCTCGAACGTTGTTTATTGCTTCGGGATCGTGAACCCGAACAGTTGCGCCCAATTCCAATAGCCGATTGATCAATACCAACGACGGAGCTTCTCGGATGTCATCGGTTCGTGGTTTGAAGGCCAAACCCCAGATGCCGATGATTTTCCCTTTTAAGTCGTCATAGTGGCTCTCAACTTTTTTTTGCAAAACCATCTTCTGCAATTCATTGACCCAGTCCACGGCCGCCAACAACCGCGGTTCGATTCCGCTTTGTTGAAACGTGTCCATTAACGCGCGGACATCCTTCGGAAAGCAACTTCCGCCATAGCCAGCACCAGGAAATAAGAACGCAAAACCGATTCGGCTATCGTGACCAATTCCTCGACGTACATCATTGATGTCTGCACTAAAGTTTTCGCAGACGTTCGCCATTTGATTGATGAAACTAATCTTGGTGGCCAGCAAAGCGTTTGCCACGTACTTTGTCAGCTCGGCGCTTTCGGGCGACATGCTAAGGAACGGCTTATCCGTTCTCAGAAATGGAGCATAAAGCTGACGGAGTTTTTCACTGACCTCCGGCGTGCGCACACCCACAACCACTCGATCCGGTTTATTGAAGTCGTCAATAGCGGCGCCTTCTTTGAGAAACTCGGGATTACTTGCGACGTGTACTTCGCGTCCCGTCAGTTTATTGAGCCGTTCGTAGAGCTTCGCATTGGTACCAACAGGCACCGTACTCTTCGTCACAACGATCGCATCGTCCCGCAAATGAGGTGCGATTGCATCGGCCACTGCCCAGAGCGCCGATAAATCGGCAGCTCCATCTGGACCCGACGGCGTGCCAACCGCCAAGTAGACAATCTCGGCCATTTTGACCGCGTCACCAGTGTTGGTCGTAAAACACAAGCGCCCGTTGTCGACGTTACGAACTACGAGATCGGAGAGACCGGGTTCGTAGATCGGCACAATGCCTTCTTTTAAGGCTTTGATTTTTTTCTCGTCGATGTCGACGCAAGTTACCGCATTGCCGCTATTCGCAAAGCACGTTCCAGTAACGAGGCCGACATAGCCGGTCCCAATGACGGCTAGTTTCATATGATTGCTCCAAGCAAAGTAGCGATTCCGCTACGAATCTTCGTCGGTATCTTCTGTTTCTTCCGCTACGTCAGGCTCGTCGCTTTTGTCGTCACTTGCAACGGATTCTGGCGGCGGTGCAGAGGAAGAACTATCGCCGTCTGCTACAGGCTCTCCATCAGATTCCCCAATCACCTCTTCGTCGCCTTCTTCCTTAGGCACCCTCACTACGGCCGCCAACGAATCATCATCACCGAGACTCATAATTCGAACGCCTTGCGTGTTGCGTCCGATCACACTTACGTCGCTGGCCTTGATGCGTTGAATTTTTCCGCCACTGGTCATCATGAGAACTTCGTCGTCATCGTCAACACGAATGATTCCAATCACAGGACCGTTGCGGTCGGTTGCTTTGATGTCTCGCAAACCTTTCCCGCCACGCTTTTGCGTTCGGTACTTTGCTGAGGACGAAGTTTCATCTTCAGTCTCGGATTCATCGGTTGAAGCATTCAAACCAAAATCTGTTCGCTTGCCATAACCGTTCAAGCAGGCTGTTAGCAAAGTAGCTTCTGGATCTGCGACAACCATTCCGACCAGATGATCGTCTTTGCTGAGATTGATACCTTTTACGCCGCTTGTATTTCGCCCCATCGACCGTGCATCTGATTCGCGGAAACGAATTGCCATGCCATTTGCCGTAGCCAAGATGACTTCATCTCCCGGCTTCGTCACGACGACGTCAACCAGTTCATCACCTTCTTTAAGTTTGATCGCGATAATTCCGCCCTTCTTCGGTCGGCTGTAGGCTTCCAGTGCCGTCTTTTTCACGAGCCCCGACTTCGTCGCCATCATGAGGAAGTGACCCGGCAAGTCGAAGTCACGTACTGCCCTACAGTCGGCGATTTTTTCGCCTTCGTCTAGGTTCAGCAGATTCACAATTGCGCGACCTCTACTTTCGCGGCTTCCCTCCTGCAGCCCGTAGACCTTTTGCCAATAGACTTTGCCCAAGTTGGTAAAGAACAGCAGGTAAGCGTGCGTGCTGGCGACGAAGAGGTGTTCGATCGGATCTTCATCTTCGACCTTGGCACCCTTGATGCCTTTTCCACCACGACGCTGAGCTTTGTAGACGCTGCTTGGTGTACGTTTGATGTAACCGCTGTGGCTGATCGAAACGACCATGGTCTCTTCTTCGATCAAGTCTTCGAGATCAACGTCGCCCAGTTCTTCAGCACTGATCACTGTACGGCGTTCGTCGCCATGCTTTTGTTTGATCAGTTCCATGTCTTCCTTGATGATGTCCAAAACATTTTGGCGATCACTAAGGATGCGAAGGTATTCTTTGATCTCTTCAAGAAGCGCGGCGTGTTGTCCGCCCAGTTTTTCTTCCTCGAGGTTCACCAACTGACCAAGACGCATTGCAAGAATCGCGTCAGCTTGGATGCCCGTTAGCGAGTAACTGTCAGATTCGCCACGTTCGTCTTGGAAAATCTTGAAGCCATCGTCACCGAATGCGCGTTTGAGCATCGCAGCGGGACATTGGATCTGCATCAAACCAGCTTTGGCTTCCGCTTGCGTCTTCGAGCTGCGAATGACTTTGATTACTTCGTCGATGTTGGCCAGAGCAAGCAACAAGCCCTCAAGGCGATGCTTCTCTTTTCTCGCGCGAGCCAGCAAGAACTGCGTACGTCGGCGAATGACAGCAAATCGATGTCGGATGAATTCTTCCAACATTTCCTTCAGCGTCAGCAATCGCGGTTTACCATCGACGAGAGCCAGCAAGATGATCGAGAACGAATCTTGCAATGGTGAGAACCGATAGAGCTGGTTGAGCACGATCTCCGCGTCCGCATCTCGCTTAATGTCGATGACAAGCCGAACGGGCTGTTCGAGGCTACTTTCATCGCGGATACCGGCGATGCCAGGAATACGCCCATCGTTGACAAGAGACGCGATTTTTTCGACGACACGATCACGCTGTTGCTGAAACGGGATCTCGGTAACGATGATTTTCTCGCGACCTTTCTTCGTTTCTATGATTTCCGTTTTCGCGCGAACACGAATCGTACTACGACCAGTGTGGTAGCCTTGGCGAATCGCGCTGCGGCCGCAGATAATTCCACCCGTCGGGAAGTCGGGGCCTTTGACGATTTGGAACAAGTCGTCCACCGTGCAGTTCGGCTCGTCAATAAGTTTCGTCACCGCATCACAAACTTCGACGAGGTTGTGAGGAGGAATCGAAGTCGCCATACCGACGGCGATTCCGTTCGAGCCGTTGACCAGCAAGTTCGGAAACTTCGATGGCAATACCGTCGGTTCCGTATTGCGTTCGTCATAGGTTGGAACAAAGTCAACGGTATCAAGCTTAAGGTCGTCCAACATCAGCGACGACATCGAAGACAAGCGTGCCTCCGTATATCGCATCGCAGCCGGTGGCAGTCCCGCAATGGATCCGAAGTTACCCTGCTTGTCGACCAACATATGACGCATGTTCCACTCTTGCGCCATGCGCACGAGCGTTGGATAAATGACGCTTTCGCCGTGCGGGTGGTAGTTACCGCTCGTGTCCCCAGAGATCTTCGCGCATTTGACTCGACCTGCACCTGGAGAAAGGTTCAAGTCATTCATCGCAACCAGAATGCGGCGTTGCGACGGCTTGAGCCCATCGCGCACATCGGGTAACGCACGACTAACGATGACGCTCATCGCGTAGGTTAAGTAGCTGTTCTTGAGCTCGTCTTCGATTGGCAAATCAATGAGTCGACCATCCATTGGATTGTCGATATTGTTTTGCTCTTCGTCCGGAGTTTTGGGATCTTCGCCGTCAGTGGACACAGATCATCCTCTCAATGAATTGATGAACGATTGCATATTTCAGGTAAGGGATTGCAATCGTGATGTCTTCAGATTCCTAGCGTTTGGACTGTTTTGGAACGCGGCAATTAGCGTCATGCCAGCGTGTCAATTCAACGTCTTTCGTTGTTGTGGCCGCAATCTTATTTGCTGACTCCGTTCAAGCAACTTCGTTGCGGTGATCCAAAAAACAAAACAGCCTTAAAGCCTATTTCAGAACCTCCTAACTTATCATTTTTTCATCAAATTCACAACTG
Organism: uncultured Pirellulaceae bacterium; assembly: GCA_964397295.1. Taxonomy (GTDB): domain Bacteria; phylum Planctomycetota; class Planctomycetia; order Pirellulales; family Pirellulaceae; genus CAYNJG01. The sequence continues at coordinate 4,596 of CAYNJG010000183.1, read as the reverse complement.
CCTGCAGCATTTTCGCACCGTCTCAAATCAGGCGAAATCAAGGTACTACATGGCCAAAAGTGGGCGATATCCAGCAGTCTGATAGAGCCTTCCGCGATTGTGCATTTCGAAGCAGCAATGCGGCCTGAGACTTCACTAGCGCGCCAGCAGATTGCTCGCCAAAAACTCCGCTTCCAGAATCGACAAATAAGCTCCTGCTATCGCGGATAACCCACCATCCCGCTACTCAAATCTCATGTTCACTGGCATACGAAAGACAACGAGAGAATCCGGCGTCACTCTCCTTTCCCGGCTGTGAGACTAAAGTGACTGTAAGGCTCGTCCGAAACGTTTCGTAACGATATCGTTGCGAAATCTGGATCAGTTGTTGAGAAGCCGCCTCCAATGACGTTTTACAGCTAGGGGAATCTACTCGTTGGCCTCGCCTCGCTGGTCCGGAACAGCGATAATAAGCCTCTCCCCAGATTCCTCCTTTCCTATTCCTTCCTCCAAGTTGGCGAAGTGCCATGACTCCTCTACTGCGTAGAATCTTGGCCGTGTTGGCAGTAATTTGTTGTATCGCGTTGCTGGCGATTGGCGTACGTCAGTTGGCGTCCGGCAATTCCGCGAATGAGGCCTACGTTTTTCACCCAGTGAAAAAGACTGACCTGCCGATCGTGGTCACCGAACGTGGAAGTCTAGAAAGCCAGGTCGAGACGACGATCACATGCCGCGTCGAAAACGTGGGAGACCGTGGAAGCTCAGGAACGCAGATCATCTTCATCGTGCCCAACGGTAGCGCGGTCAAAAAGGATGACCTGCTCGTTGAGTTCGATTCTGCGACCATTCGCGATCGACTCGATCAGCAACAGTTGGCTTACCAAAAAGCGACTTCAGCCAAAGTGCAGGCGATCGCGAAGTACGACAACCAGATTTTGCAAAACGAGACAACGTTGGCAGAAGCAAACCTGGCAATCGAATTAGCCGAAATCGAATTGAACATGTACGTCGATCCGAAAGTGGGAACAGCAACGCTGGCGGAAGAGGCAATTGATCGACAGGTCGATGAAGCGAAAAACGGTGCGCTAGAAGCTCGCGCTCAACTCGAGCTCGCCGAAGTAGAACGCGCTGGCATGAAAGAACTATTCAAGCTGGGCTATCGCGGCAAAAGTGATCTCGAGCAAAGTCGATTGAAGTACCTGCAGGCAGAAGACCGACTGGCGTCCTCGGTCAACCAAGTTAAAACGCATCAGGGCTCGCGTGGGAAACTCGATAAGTTCGAAAAGCTCATGGAGCAAAAGCGTTTGAAGGGTGCGCTCGACACGGCCGTGCGAGGAATGAAGCAAGTCGTGAACGATAATAAGTCGTTGTTGGAACAGGCTCGTGCTGCAAAGCAAGAAGCAGAAAATACCGAGCAGAAAGAAAACGAACGACTGGTCCACATGGAGGCTCAGTTAATAAATTGCAAGATTTACGCACCGCACGACGGGATGGTCGTCTACAAACGCGAACGGCGTGGTGGAACGGAAATCGAAGAAGGCGCGATCGTTCGCGAACGGCAGGACATTCTTACGTTGCCCGATTTGTCGAAGATGAAGGTCTCGACCCAAGTTCACGAAGCGGTACTTGACCAAGTCCGCCCTGGTTTGCCTGCCGCAGTTCGCATCGATGCCTTCCCTGAACGATCGTATCGAGGCGTCGTTGACAAGGTCGGGGTCGTCCCATCTTCGACCGGCGGATGGTTTAGCTCGGGCAGTGCGAAGACCTACGAAACCATCGTGCGAATCGTAGACGATGTGGAACAGCTCAAGCCGGGAATGACGGCCGTCGTCAACATGCACGTTGATCGCGTCGAAGACATTCTTGCTGTACCCGTTCAAGCGATCATACAAGCTGACCGTGAAACATGGTGCTACGTCAAAGTAGCGAATGGTGTGGAACGGCGCGATATCGAAATTGGTCGTTCAAATGACAAGTTCGTCCACATTCGCGAAGGGATCGAAGAAGGTGAACGTGTCGTACTGAATTCGATGGACATCTACGACCAAGAAGATCAAACGCGAGAGATTTCAGCGGAATCAGGCGTTCCAGAAATGCCAGAGTCGCTGGCAGAAGTTGGATACGAAGCTCCAGCTGCTACATCGAAAGGACGTCCTGGCGGCGGTGGAAAAGGCGCGGCGGGCGGAACTGGTGGCAGGCCTGGTGGCCAACGGCGACCGAGTGACACTGGTGGCGGACCTTCTGGTGGCAAACGGGGCGGGGCAGGGAAGGGACCGAACGGAGGCGGACCGCCACGGTCAACAGCGAACTGATCAATGTGGTGGAATACGGTTAGAGTCGGCGTCAAGAATCTACTGCTGCACAAGCTGCGCAGTTTGCTCACCGTTTTAGGCGTGATCCTCGGAGCGGGTTCCGTTATCGCTATGTTGGCGATCGGCGAAGGCTCAAAACGCGAAGCTCTCGAACAGATACGCCGACTCGGCGCAAACAACATTATCATTCGTAGCGTTAAGCCTGGCGACAATGGCCCCGAGCAAGACTCATCGGCCGGCTCCGCATCGCAGCAAAGCATGGTGTTGGAATACGGGCTGAAGTACACGGATTACGAGCGACTGAAAGCCACCATTCCGACGCTTACCGGTGCAGTTCCAATATCGCTGATTACGCAACCGGCCTACCACGAAGAACGCAACATTCCCAACGCGCGAATTCTTGGTGTCACGCAAGACTACCAAACTGTCAAAAGCATTCGCTTGCGACACGGCCGCTTTATTTCGTCACCTGACAACTACAACACTGCTAACGTTGCTGTGCTCGGCGCGGGTGCTGCACAGCGTCTTTTTCAATTCAAAGATCCGATTGGCCAGCCGATTTTACTTGGCCAAGATGTCTATCGCGTGATCGGTGTACTCGCAGGGCAGGGCAGTGGCAATGCAACCCCTGGCGCGGTGGGCCAGCAAGATCTCAACGACGATATTTACATTCCAATATCGTGCGCTCGGAATCGTTTTGGCGAAGTGCAGGAAATTAGCAGTGCGGGGAGTCGAAGTTTCGAACGAACACAACTTAACGAGATCACCCTGCAAATTGCGGACTCAACGAAAGTCAGTCAAACGGCGGGCATGGCACGCGTGATCTTGGAGCAAGCACATCCGCAAAAAGATGACTTCCGTCTGATCATTCCGCTCGAACTGTTACGCCGTGCTGAAGAAGAAAAACGCATTTGGAATATCGTCCTCGGCTGTATCGCTGGCATCTCGCTACTAGTCGGTGGCATCGGCATCATGAACATCATGCTTGCAAGCGTGACGGAACGCACACGAGAGATTGGTGTACGCCGAGCGCTGGGCGCGAAACGCCGAGACATTACGTTTCAGTTTTTGGTGGAAACGGTTTTGCTATCCGCGGCGGGCGGAGTCTTGGGCGTGATCACGGGCATCGTGATACCACTGATCGTTAGTCATTTCTCGAACATCGAAACGGTCGTTCAGCTTTGGCCGGTGGTACTAGCGTTCAGCATTTCGGTCGGCATCGGGATTATCTTCGGCATCTACCCGGCCCGACGCGCCGCCATGATGGATCCCATCGAAGCTTTGCGCCACGAGTAGCGCAAAGAATCTCTAACTGCTCTCGTACCGCCTGCGTCGCGATTCCTAAACGTGATTGTTTCTTTCACGAAACAGTGTGGCGATCCCACATCGTTTTTCCGAGGTTTTTGCGCGCAGTTTCGCCGCGTAACTTTTATTTGACGGCTTTGGCCTCTATGTTGCGTTCAAATTCTCGCACGGTGAATTCGTTCGCAACCCACGTGAGGTGTAACGCGCGGACAACACCCCTGTTCAAAGCTTTACACCCTGAGCCCCACTGAGATAGATATGACTCGCAAGAAACAAGATGCAAAGAAACGAACGCTACAAATCGAGCACCTCGACAATCGAATGATGCTTGATGGTGCGGGCTTCATCGATCCGGTCTTTTTTGGGCCAACACCATATCTTTCACCAGCAGACGTGCCGCAAGGATTCCTACCTGCTTCAGATTGCGACCAGTGCGTGTCCAGCCTTGAGACGTTTGAAGACGACTCACTTGATTTTGGCCTGGAACTTTCCGACGGCATGATCATCGGTCCCGGTTTCAGTACGGGAACTCAGAATCTAACCGACTCCGTCGACAGTGATGATGGAGTCATCGATGGAACCGGACAAAGTAACAACTTGGGTTACAGTTACTTCTCCGAACAGAATTCGATCACGGTAACACTTCCAAGTCTTATGCAATCCGCCGGTCTCGTTTGGACGGACGGTGGAGTTGGAGTTACGGATGTCATCTTTGAAGCCTTCGATGAAAACGGCGATTCCCTGGGCATTGTCAATGCTGGTCCAATCGCAAACAACGACTTCATGGGATCCACGGATGACGACCACTTCTTCGGAATCTCTTATGGCGACGGCGTAACGACGGGAGTAACGTCGATCACAATCACAAACGTTGGTGGCGGCGGCGGCATCGAAATCGACCATATCCAATTCGCAAACTGCTCGGCATGTTGCGATATTGACCTCGAAATAGAAAAAACAGTTGATGCCGAGTTCGTCAATGCAGGTGACACCGTCACTT
>CAYNJG010000182.1:0-15290 GCA_964397295.1 uncultured Pirellulaceae bacterium | reverse complement strand
CGAGCCAGAAACGGTAACTCGAAAAGTACCGGTTGAACGAACACGCTTCGAACAAGTTGAGCGAGTTCGTACGGTTCCAGTAACCACGTATCGACAAGTCGAACAGCAACAATTCCGCTATGTGCCAGAAACAGTACGAAAGCCGATCACGAAAACTGAGACTCGCAAAATTCCCGTAACCACGACGCGATGGGTCGAACAAGAAGTCGTTCGCAAGATTCCAGTGAAGACCTACAAAGTCGAATGGGAAGAGCGAACGGAAAAGTACCCCGTTACCGTCGAACGCACCGTACCCGTTCGAGAAATGGTTGAACGTGAGCGAACAATATCTCGCTACTTGCCGGAAGAACGCGAACAAATCGTCGCGAAAACGGTTATGACGAAGGAACTAATCGCAGACGAGTGTGTTGCGCCAACGCTTTACGGTGAGGTCGAGACCGTTATCTCTCAGCCAGCTTCTGAAACAGTCTTTTCAACATCCGAGCCTTACACGACGTCGTATCCGTCAACGACGATTGACTTCGGAAATCCAGTATTGGACGCTGGTGCCGGTTGGCAGCCACGTTCGTTGGACGAATTGGAAACGAAGCAGCCAGAGGCTGAAACCGATTCGCCAACAGTAGTGAATCCGCCAGCCAATCAAGATGGCGTGGAAGACGCCGGCGGTGGCGAAATTCCGCTCATCGAAGGCATCTAAGCGTTTCTTCGTGTGGTTTTAGTTAGAATCGAGCAGTAAGTCCAAGGTTTAATCCATGGATGTAGTAGCTCGTGTCATCAAAGTTGATCTGTGGCCGTGACGAGTTAACGGGATCCAGATCGGCCAGCAATCCGATGTCAATCGAGCGATCGATTGCGGACCCGGCTCTGATGACGTCACTAACGAAGATGAATGTGTAACCGATCGTGAAGTCTAGATTTGGCGTGATCGCATAGCCAAGATTGATGTTGAATTCAGGGATGACGGAGAACGTGTTCTCGTCGTTCTTCCCGATATTCGTTTCTTGCGAAAACAGTCCGCCTATGTTAATGGCTGGATCAGTACCGGGAATGATATTGAATTGTTGGCCATCGACGGTCACTTCTTGGTCCATCACGCCGAGTGCGACTTTCAGCAAGAAGTCCAGCGACCAACATCCCTCGTGCGAATGACCAGTGACACCAAAGTCAACGCCGTGAAACTGATTTTTGACTCGAAACGTGTCATTCAGACTGATGCTAGTATCTTGGGCGATGTTTCCAAGGGGAACGAAGTTGGTGGTAGATGCGTCGAGTCTTAGGTCTTCGAACAGCCTAAGGTTGCGGTAACCGTAGACCCAGTCGAGTCGATAGTTGCTACCGGTTTCGCTTAGTTGACGAAACAGAATTTCCCAATTGCGAAGTCCGCCTTCGATTTCTATGGCAACCGCTCCCGTTCGTTCACCTTGCACGACGAGTTCAAGTGCGTCTTCGGAGGCATCGTCAGCATTGAAAAATGGAATTCCCAGAAAATCAAATTGGTTTGAGTTAGCAGCGAAGCCGAAAGACCGATCTTCCACTTCGAAGTAGCGACCAAAGATTCCAAACGTCGCGCCCGCATCAAGCCAAGCTCCGACTTCTAGTCGCCACCCGTTCAGTGGATCATCGGAAAGCCCTCGACCGCCGAACAAAACCGATGTTTCGGCAGCGTCGAGATCGAGAAGATCATCGGCATTGGTGGCGGGAATTCCCGTGCTGGTTGTGGCCAAGGGAATCGTATCCATGTCCCTTTCGTACCAAACTAAATAGTCTGCTCGAATCCAAAGTCCGACACCGGGAGGACAGGAGTAACCCGGTCCATAGTCATCGCATCCGTGACACCCAATGCTGCCGCATGAGTTGCAGCCCACGAAATTCGCTTGTGCAACGCCGTTGGGTGCGGCTGACTCAAAATCAATGGAAGAACCAATCGGCATGCTGGTCGGGATTGGCTGTGTATGCTGTGGTACGGGCGTATACTGCGGGGCAGGAACTGATGCGCCTGGCAGAATTGGCGATTCCAAATCGAGGCCTCCTATTTGGGCCTCCAGTGGAACTGCAAACGAGAGCAGAACGCTGATCGCGGTGATAGCAACCAAAAGCGAAATTCGATCCATTCGCCAGACTGTCTTTAGCGTCCTCATGCGGCCACCGGCCTTTTTAGGGAGAACTCTTTCGCTGACGTCGCTGGCAAGTTGTCTTGGCATCGGATTCACCGTGTCGCTCGTAGAATGTCTACAATTTCATCACACCCAGCAGTCAGACACTGCGGGCCGTACGGGTTGTGTCGGCAATACTTGTTTTGCGGGTTGAGTAAAAAGTTTGGTATCCGCAGCTTTGCAAAAGAGCGTAGAATAGGGCAGCATGCACAAGCACCGCTGCTGTCGTTACGATGAAGATATGAGCGAAGAACAACAAGACATCACCGCCGCTGCTACATCGGAACCCGTTGTACCCAAAGCTCCGCCCAGCGCTCGAAAGGCAGCTGCATCCAGTGGAAGGCGATTATCTGGAACCGTCGGGCAACAAATCACGGGCCTAAGCAAGGGGATGGCTGGTTGGAAGCTCGGCGGATGGACGATGCTGATTCCCAAAATCCGCGCGCGAGCGGAGGAAGTTGGGAAGCTCACCGCTGAACAGCTGCGGAAAGAAAGTCTTTCGCTGCGCTATCGCGCTAAATCAGGCGAGTCACTTTCCGATATGGTTGTTGAAGCATTTGCGCTCGTCGTTGAAGCCGCGGACCGTGCACTCGGCATGCGGCATTTCGATGTGCAGCTCTTGGGTGGGATGGTGATGTTCAATGGCGCGATTGCAGAAATGGCGACTGGTGAGGGAAAGACCCTAACGGCGACACTGCCAATGTTCACTCGATCATTGCCAGGAAAAGGCGCATTGCTCGCGACGGTGAACGACTACTTGGCCGCGCGTGATGCCGAAGAAATGGCCCAGGTGTATAAGCAGCTCGGTATGACGTGCGGTGTGGTGACGACGGACATGAGTCGACCTCAGCGACGGGAAGCGTACAACTGCGACATTACGTACGGCACAGCGAAGGAATTCGGATTCGACTTTTTGCGAGATCGACTCGTGCTTCGCCAACTGAGACAAAATCAACTTGCATTCTTTGAGTCAACAGAAGAAGGCGGCGGCGAAAGTCCGGTGCAAAGAGACCCGTACTTTGCGTTGGTGGATGAGGCTGACAGTATCTTGATCGACGAAGCCCGAACTCCGCTGATTATTAGCGCGATTCCGGGTGAAGACGTCGAAGAGATCCAGGCTACGTATCGTTGGGCGTCAAGTATTGCGGATCGCTTCGAGGAAGATGAGCACTACGAGTACGATCACGAAAAGAAAAAAATCGAGTTGCTGTTAGAGGGACGCCAGCTGGTGCGAGCGATTCCGAAGCCTCCGGAACTCGATACGGTCGGCTTGATTGATTGCTACGAGTTCACTGAACAAGCGATCAAGGTAAACCGCGATTTCTTGCTCGACCAGCACTATGTTGTAGTGGAAGGTGAGATCGTAATTGTCGACGAATCGACAGGGCGATTGGCAGAAGGGCGAAAGTGGCGAGACGGAATTCACCAAGCGATTGAGGCCAAGGAGGGTGTTCAAATCACAATGGACACCGGTCAAGCTGCGAGGATTACAGTGCAAGACTTGTTCATGCGTTTCGAGGTGCTCGGCGGCATGACAGGTACGGCGGTGACTGCGACGAAGGAGTTTCGGAAGATCTATAAAAAGCACGTTTGCCCGATACCGACGAACCGACCGCCGCTGCGAAAGATATTGCAAGAACGAATTTACGGTACCGGCGAAGAGAAGTGGCGAGCGATCGCGGACGAAATTCAGGAATTGCAATCGATCGGGCGACCTATACTTGTAGGTACGCGAACGATTGATCATTCACAGATTCTGTCGCAGTTGCTAACCGAACGAGGAATCGTTCACGATGTTTTAAACGCCCACCAAGTCGCGTTGGAAGCGGAGATCGTGTCGAAGGCAGGACAGTCGGGCAACGTGACGGTTGCGACGAACATGGCTGGTCGCGGAACAGATATCAAGTTGCCAGACGCGGTTGCGGAGCTTGGCGGGCTGCATGTTATCTGCACGGAGATTCATGACTCGGCACGTATCGATCGCCAGTTGGTGGGTCGCTGCGGGCGACAGGGAGATCCGGGTTCCGTGCGGCAATACATGGCTCTAGACGATGAAATTTTGCTGACGGGCTTAGGGCCAAAGAAGGCGCTTCGTCTGCGAGAGCAGGGAAAGAAAAGTACGGGCAACCTCAAAGGCATGGGCAACCTATTTCGAAAGGCTCAGGCCAAGGTTGAGGCACGGCATCTGCGTGACCGGAATATGCTGCTACATCACGAAAAACAACGCAAAAAAATGCACCGCGAATTGGGGCAGGATCCGTACTTGGATACACCAAGCTAGACTTGTCCTGTTAAACCATCGCCAGCGATGCGGTTAATCCAATAAGATGCAAAGCCAAACCATGTCCACGGTCGAAACGAAAGCCGCCGATTTTCCCACGCTTGACGAGCGTCCGGATGCTTACGTGATGATCTACGATGGCTACTGCAAATTCTGTCGTGCGAACCTTCGCTGGATTTCCGCTGTAGATCAAGGCAAGGTTTCTTACGTGTCATTGCATGATGCGGTTGTTGCTGAGCGATGGCCAGAACTGTCGCATGAGCAGTTGATGGAACACCTTTACATCATTGACGGCGAAGACAAATACGCGGGCGCCGCCGCATTTCGTTTCTTATCGCGAAAGCTCGTTGCACTTTGGCCGCTCATGCCATTGATGCACATTCCAGGTACGCTTCCACTCTGGCAATTCTGCTACAACAAAGTTTCTCGGATTCGCTATCGATTCGGACGCATTGATGCTTGCGAAGACGGCACGTGCAAAGTGCACTTTGGCGAATAGCTAGATCGCTTTCGGAAAAGGTATCACGTCGGGTTTTGGTGGAACTGACTGACTCAATTCATCGACAAGTTGTTGAACGTTCGCTTGCATTCGCTGGGTGAGTTCCGTCGCGCCTGATCGTCCTGAAAGCTTGGGGTCGGCTAACAGTGGAGCGCCGAACTTGATTTCGACCCGGCGCTTGCCGTGCACAGTTGGAATGTCGCGATCTAAGACGTCTTCTTCAAATTTGTCGAGCGTTTCGGCAAGGCGTTCAACCGACGGATTGTCGCGGAGGTAGTCGCCGGGGTAGCTATACAATTGCATCACGAAGAAAAGGTCGTCCATCTCTTGCGACAGTACATTCGAATCTGTCACGGAGATTTTCATGTTGCCACGTTGCGCTCTGTCGATCTTTCGAATGATTGTCTGCCGCAACGATTTGACGCGTTCAGGAACTTGCGACGATGAAATGCTTATTTCGTGACGCGATTCCATGGCTTGTAGGATTGATTCGGCAAGTGACCCAATTCGGTGCGATAGCGGACCCGTCCGCGTAGCTTCGTCGTACTCGATTTCCTTCAGGGCCAAGAGTGCTTCCGCGAATCGATAGATTCTTTGCGGTAAAGGTTTCATTGGATCTGGTCTTAGGAAAAGCCGCTCATCCAATTGAGACATCAATTGGTGAAGCTGCTCTGTTGGATCTTCTTCGTAGAAGAACTTGATACCGCAAGGGACGATCGAAATAGGACGTTGCGATTTTCTAGCCGCTGCAATCGCGACCGCTGCTGCGCCTTCGCGGAACGGAGTCACGCGGTCCGTTATGTGGTAGATATCGCCTTCCGGGAATATTACCAACGGGTATGGTTCTTTCTTCAGAATGGTTAGAGCTTGTTTGAACGCTTGGCGATCCGCACTTTCTCGATCGATCGAGAAACAGCCAAGTCGCTGCATTAAGAACTGATCAAAAAGCGAAGACATGCCAAAGACTTGCCACGCTGTCATGTAGTACAGAGGCGTATCGATTTGGTCAGCGGCTAGATAGAGCGCGGCTGAATCGTAGTGTGCAGCGTGATTTGGCGCTAGCAGGACGCCATGACCATTTTTTAATGCGTCGTGAAGATGCTCGCTTCCAGAAACAATGACGTCCCGAATCTTTTGTTCGGAACGCAAACGCCATCGACGATACTTGCGAGTGTATCGAACCAGGCGAGGACTCATTCTCGGTGGCCACCAGCGTGGCGGTACAGCGAACGGTTGCTTGTTCACGATATCGAGGGGTCGGGAGTGAGGAGTTACGAAACCTTGCTAGTGCATGATATCCCGTCAACACTACGATGTCTTGCTCCTCACACCCGGCACCTCGGTAGCCGCGGCTAGTTGCCGTTTAGCAACATGCAAACCCTAGGTCAAAAAACTAGAGTTTCCATATGTTTTCTCGCTTTTTCGAAAAAATGTACCTTTTTTACCCCGTGAAATCTCCACGCTTCTCATTGATGAGACTCAGTAGCGATTGTTGAGGGGACACAAACTTTCGAAGTCCCTCTTCCATCAACACTTTTTCGAGTTTGGCGAAGTCGACCAGCTGGCCGATCTCATCCAAGACAGCCAGATCAGGCATCTCCTCAATCATTGGTTTGAATTCCAAACCGCTTTGTTGTGCTGCGTCGTTTGTTCCAGGAGGATTCGTCTCAATGTCACTACCAGCAAAAGCGGCAACGTATTTCCAAGGGGCGTCTTCTGGGTTCTTGGTTCCTGTGCTTGCGAAAATGAGCTCTTGCTGAAGAGGTGTTGCGAGTGGTGACCAAAAATCTCGATTCGTTCGCCATATTCGTTTGGCGTTTACGGTTCCCACCGCCCCCTGAGCGGATCCCGATAGATTCGGAATCTCGGACATCGTATAGGCGTCGACTCGAGAAACAAAGACACTGTAAACGCTTTTGAACGTGTCAAGGTTTTTTCGTTTTTGAGCACCCTTCCAAATGGCGTCACGAGCAGCTTGGTACTGGCGATCTGTGAAGATTAGCGTCACGTTCAGCGTGACCCCTTGTGCGCACAATTCTTCGAGTGACTCAATTCCCGCTGGCGTTGCTGGGACTTTGATCATCCGGTTTTCGTGTCCGTCTGCCCATTTTCTACCTAGCTCAATGTAGCGTTCGACACGTTCGGCGTGCGGCAAATTGGCTTCGAAATCCTCGATCAGCGGATCAAGCTCAAAGCTAACGTACCCATCGTTACCCTGAGTCTTCTCCCAAATCGGCTGGAACACTACTTGCGCGTTCTTGACCAGTTCGTCCGTCATTTGCCAAGCGATCGCCGACTCATCATGACCGGCTTCAGCCAGCTTGGTGATGCCTTCGTCGAAACGGCCAGTACGCAGCAACCCTTCAATGATCGCAGGGTTGGATGTTGCCCCTGTTGCCCCCAAAGCGAAATTGGATTTCACCAATTCAGGATCGATTGAATCGAGCCAAAGTTTGGTGCCGCTTGCGATCAGGGTTTCTAATGGTGTTGCAGGCATTGATTCGGGCGTGTAATTCGAACTAACGGGAAACGGTGGTTGAATGAAGCAGGCTCAGGGTTCCAGCCTCTGGGTGCTAGCATTCATCGGCGGCAGTGACGACAAAGCTTGCAAGTTTTTAAACTGGTAAACTTGCGATAACTCTTTCGGTTGCGCAGAAAATTCTGATTTTGACGATTATGGCTTATCTGCAATCCTGTCCTGGCCGATCTTCGAGATGAACCCCCTAAAGTTTGCGCGGGATTAGGACGGCTTTTGCCGACGTTCCGCATTGATCTAGGAATCATTTTCGATGCGAGCTACTACGAATCAGTGCCTTATTCTTGCCTGGCTAATCATTTTCCCAGGCATGGCTGATGCACAAATATCGAGATTCTTCAAACGGACGAGCGACGTCACGCGTCAAACGCACATCCCAGGTGCGGCCCGGAATGTGGTTGATGGCGCCGTTAAGCAGGTCCAATTCGAAGCAGCTGTGCCCGACGCAGTTGTTCCATCGCCGTTAACCGAGGCAACGGTCCCCAGTCTTGGTATTCCGAATCTCGATGTGCCGAGTGCAGCACTCGAATACGGATCGAGTTTCGTCGCGCCGCCAGCAGAAACGATCGCACCTCCACCTCCTGGAATGGCAGCAGGCGAGATCATTGCTGATCCAATCGGTGAGCCTATCTACAATTCACCACCAGCAACGATTTCGGATTCCTTTGCGCAAGAATCAATTGTGGATTCAGGTTTCGGGCAGCCTTACGACATCCCAATTGGCGATGTGATTCCGCAAGCAGCAGAAACATACAGCTCTGGCAATTGGTTCCGAGGTGGAAACTGGTATAGCCGACAGCAAGTTGTGATGCTTCTGCGAGCCGACCTTCCTCATCAGCACATAGCGATTGACAACTCAATTCCTACCGTGCTTGGAGCTCCCAATACAGATCCGAACGCCGGTCCCTCACTGAGTACGAAAGATACGGACTTTACGTTTGAAGCTGGAACACGACTTACGATTGGTCACCGAATCGGTCGCGATCCAGCGAACCGAGACCATTCGATTGAATTTACGTTTTTCGGACTCTTTGATTATACCGGTCGAGCATCTCTCGCTTCGACGACTCCCGGTTTGGGCCTTGGTATTACATCGTACTTGGCTAGTGTCGAATCGACGTTCAGTTCGCTTTCCGGTCTAGGATCGTTGGGATTCGCAAATGTTAACCCAATCCCTGGGTTGGTTGCGAATACCCGTGCCGACGTTTTGCACCAGGCGGATTTGAATTCATTCGAGCTGAACTACGTGTTAGGTGCTCGTCCGGCCAAAGATCGGTTGGTTATGCAACCCGATGGCCGTTGGGTCCGACATGCTACGCCCAGTAAAGTGCGCGGGTTGTTCGCGGGACTTCGTTATGTCAGGCAGAATGATCTCTTCCAATACCGCGGCATAGGGGAAGACTTCAACAACCAAGCTCCCGATTTAGACACCGGTGCTACGTACATTGTTACGACGGACAACGATTTAGTCGGTATTCAGATAGGCGGCGAATTCGTTCATAAACGAACCGACTGGGCGTTCGGCCTTCGTGGCAAAGTTGGCGGCTACATTAATTTCGCGGATCGGATGAACCATCTTAGTCAAACACAGGCATCAGCTGTGCTTGTAGACGGGGTTGCCGGCCGTGTCGTAGAAACTACGATTTCGGAGCAGAATCTTAGTGACGAGACGTTGACATTCTTAGGTGAAGGCAACATTTATCTTGCGTACAGCCTACGACCCAATACAACTCTTCAGATTGGATACGACGTTCTCTACATGAACGGCGTCGCAACTGCGACAAACAACTTGGGTATTCGTGGCGGAACGGATGTGGATCGAGAGACTGAATTCGCAAGGTTCGAGTTGACTGGTGACTCTCTTTACCACGGAATGAATGCAGGATTCGAATTTACTTGGTAGACCGGTTTGGCGTGCTGCCATGTGTCCGCGAAGTCTCACTTAGCGGAACGTAAGTAAACTTCGCGGATTCTATGGTTTGTAGGCCAGGAATTGCTGCTTTTGCTCGTGGTTGAGGTGGGATGCAGCGTCGAATGCGATGGACGAGGGATAGCCAGTCCGATATGTTGAACTGGTATAGTTTGATGCCACTTTTCGCAATCTAACTCCAGATCTTTCATGGAGTTCTCGCAGTTCTTCCATGCAAAAATCGTTCTTCGGTCGCCACGCACTGCTGGTTCTGATCATCGTGTATTTTTCGATTCCGTTCGCGCTGCGCGGATCGCGATATGCCGTGCAACGGATGAAGAACGACGTGAAAGACTGGTTGCCCGCTGACTTTCCCGAAACCCGAGAGCTGGATGAGTTTCGGAAGCACTTTCTCGGCGAGCAATTTGTTGTCATCAGCTGGGATGGCTGCGTTGGCGCCCACGACGACATTCGGTTTCAAAAATTCGTTGATGGTCTCTATCCAGAATTGCCTCCATCGGTTGTTCGTGCGGAAGCAGAACGCAAGCGAAAGAATGGCGTACCTAATAGCGATCCGAATTATGTGGACAAGAATCTGGAGCTTTACACTCGCAGTTTTGTGCCAGATTCTGCGGTCAAAGACGAGAGTTTTATTGGCAACCGGTTATCGCTGAAGTATATGCCCGAGGACCACTACGACTGGGGCGGTCAGCAAGAAAAGTGGCTACGTTCCGGCAAGAGCAATTGGGTCTATATCACACCGAAAGGTGACTTGTATCAATGGACAGGGAATCAAACCTGGCCCGCACAACTTTGGCGTTCCATCGTCCGCGGGGCAACTGGACAAAAAACCGTTGGCAGGCCAGAGCTAGTTGCATCGCTTGGCATTGTTGACGGCGCTTGGTACTACGAAGACCCCAGTCGGCTGAACGCTCATCTGATCAAAAGCGTTACGTCTGGGCCTTCTGTATTGTCGCAGCTAACGGAAAGTAAAATCGGTATCGATCGTACCGAGGCACATGAGCGGCTACGTGGAGTTTTGTTTGGTTCGGATGATGAGCAAACATGTATCGTTGTAACGCTCACCGATGCAGCGAAGGAAGATCCTCGTGCGTTGGTGGGTCGTGGGATTCTTGGTCGCGAGCGAGGCTTTCTGTTGGATGTCGCGGATGAAGCTGGCGTGCAAGCGCCGCGTCCACCGCCGTCACTGCCCGGCATTTTCGCTGGCTTGTTTCCAGCGGAAGAAGTGAGTGCCGATCCGATGTTGCGATTGGGCGGCCCTCCCGTCGATAACGCGGCGATCGATGAAGAAGGTCAGATTACACTCGTTCGCCTCTTGGGGTTATCCCTTGCTGTTGGGCTTGGCCTTTCGTGGTTGTGCTTCCGTAGTATCAACATCACGATCATGGTATTTCTCGTTGGTGGTTTCAGCGCTATTGTCAGCGTTGGCATTATCTATTGGACCGGAAGCCAGCTAGATGCGGTACTCATGTCGATGCCGTCGCTTGTCTATGTGTTGGGGATTTCCGGTGCCGTACATGTCGTGAATTACTATCGCGAATCCGTGGGCGAGCACGGTATGGCGACGGCTCCCGATCGCGCGGTGAAGCTCGGGTTTTGGCCGTGTACGATGGCGGCGTTTACAACATCGCTAGGTTTGCTCTCCTTGGCGACTAGCAACATTACACCCATCCGCAAGTTTGGCTGCTATGCGGCGGTCGGCGTTTTTGCGACGTTGATATTGTTGTTCACCTACTTGCCCGCAGCCTTGGAAATGTGGCCACCAAAGGCCTACCTGAAACGAAATAAAACGTCTGGCGAGAATGCGACCCCTGCTTCGGCGATCGAACGTTTCCTCGATAGCTTTTGGCAGGCTGTTGGTCGCTTTGTCATCAGTCACTACTCGCTTGTGAAGTGGGCATGTTTGGCCCTTTTGCTTGTGGGCGTTGTCGGCCTGACCAAAATCAATACGACCGTGCAGTTGCTAAAGCTATTCGATGGCAATGCGAAAATCATCGAAGATTACGAATGGCTAGAAGCAAAACTTGGCAAACTCGTACCGATGGAACTCGTCGTTCGCGTGGATAAGAGTGTGATCGATCCTTCTGGTATCGGGGTCGAGTTGGAAGAAGCGGTAAAGAATGCGGAGGAGATCTTCGCTGAGCCGCCGATCCAAGGCATGAATTTCTTGGAACGGATGGAGATTTCGAAGTACGTCGCAAGCGAGGTGGATCTCCTTTACGGCGAGACCGGTACACGCTCCATGAGCCGGCCAATGTCTGCCAATACGTTTGCACGAGAGATGGAAAGAGGATTCATACTCGATCGAGCTCGTAACAAGTTGTCGACGGAAACCGAAGAAAGTCGACAAGAGTTCGTCGACGCAGGGTTCTTGCGAATTGATCCCAAGGATGAATCTGAATTGTGGCGAGTGAGCTTACGACTCGCCGCGTTAGACGACATTGATTTCGGTAGCTTTGTCCAAAACGTTCAGCGCGTTGTCGAACCTATAATGTTCGCTTACGAGTGTCGCGAAGAAGTGATATTGGACCCTAAGATTAAAAAACAGTTGGCGAATCGCGATGCCGACGCGCCAGGAGTATGGTTCATTGCGGAGCCCGAAACACTAGCGCAGCCCAAACCAAAGGACAAAGACCTAGCGGATGCTCCGCCGAATATAGATGACGTTTCTGTTGATCAGTCGATTATTTTCACTCGTACGTTAGTAAGACTTCTCAAGAACGAAGGTTTCCAAATCGAGGGTGCTATTACAGACCCGGTCGATCTCGCGAAGGTCGGTGAAAACGATGCCGTGGTTATCTTGGACGTAATTGAGGGCGTGACTTCGACGGCACTGAAGGAAAATGGCATCACGTCTTTTCTCCCGGCGCAAAACCACGAATTCGATCCGCATACCGAAGCGACTTCGACAGCGAACAAGACGAACCAAAACGTGTCCGTGGTCTACACGGGCTTGGTCCCAATTGTCTACAAGGCTCAGCGCACACTATTAAAGAGTTTGATTCACAGTACCGGGTTGGCGTTTCTGATGATTGCCGTCGTCATGGTCTTGTTATTGCGCAGTCCGAAAGCAGGCATGGTTGCGATGTTGCCAAACGTATTTCCAGTCGTCGCCATCTTTGGGTTTATGGGATGGCGTGGGACGCTTGTTGACATCGGTAGCATGATGACTGCCAGCGTGGCGATGGGTGTTGCGGTTGACGATACGATCCACTTTTTGTCGTGGTTCCGCCGAGGTTTGGACGACGGCTATAGTCGGAACGATGCGATCCTTTTGGCATACCGACGTGTGGCAACCGCGATGACGCAAACGACAGCAATTGGAGGCATCGGACTTTCGATATTTGCGTTTAGCACTTTCACGCCGACGCAGATGTTCGGCACGCTGATGTTGGCGATGTTGGCGGCAGCGCTGGTCGGTGACTTGTTGTTCTTGCCGGCTCTATTGGCAAGCCCGCTAGGAAAAATGTTCGACAAAAAAAAAGAGACGTCTGAGTCGAGCGAAAAGTCGAATACCGCACGACCTCATGTTGAAGGTGCGAACAGCAACGGAAATGGAAGCCGTCGCCCTGCGATGTTGCCACCCACAGCACGCCGCGACAAAGAGCATTAGCCAAGTTAGGTGCTTGGTTCATTGGAGATGGATCGACCATGACTCAATGTCCTTCTTGCAGCGTGCCACTACGGCTTGTTATCGAATCTGGCGTCGATATTGACGTGTGTGACCAATGCCTCGGCGTTTGGTTAGACCCCGGCGAACTCTCATCACTCGCCGACGATCTTGCGTTCTCGCCTCGTCAATTTGATGCGGATGCGACATCTGAATTGAACTGTCCGCGCTGCACAACGCGTCACCTTGCAATTGTTGAAACGGAGTGGGGGCGATTCACTCGCTGCGCGAATTGTGGTGGGCTCTTTGTGGGTGGCGAGACGTTGGATGCATTGGCCAAATCTGAAGCGTCAACGGACGGACAAGTTCCAAGGGTACTCCCGACCAAAGAATCCGCGATCATGACGACGGAACTTCTTCAAGGCGTGGCGGAATTGCTGCGGATGTTCGGTTCGCGATAGAATGGTTTAAGGGCTATCGAAGGACGATCTTATGGACCGGCCTATGCCATAATGTCGGAATTGCTTCAGTTCCCCGAGGCGAGACATGGCAAAAACGAAGTTGGATTGGAAAAAGTACGAGGCAGAACTCATCGCGTGCATCGAAATCGCAGTGCGAGGCGCAATGGATGAGTATCCGGACGAACACTTCTGTGGCGCCGCATTGCATCATTTCTATCGCGAGTCCGGTGAAGTGATTGCGATGCCTTGTTTGGCCGTGAACACGGAAGAAGAATTGGACGAGCACAATCGTTGGAGTTCGCCAGACTGGTATTGGGAACAACTACCGTTTGCCAGCCGAAAGTTTGGGCAGCTTCACGAACGACTCAACAAAGAAGCGAATTCGATCGACCGTAAATATTGGACCACCCTAAATGCTGATTGGATGGATTCCTTAGTTCGTGTGGCCAAGCAAGTAACGGCCAAACTGAAAGTGCGAAAGCAAGCAACGAAAGACTTTGGCTTTTATCTGTTTGATGACGACTCCCCAGACTCGGTCGAGATCCTCCGTAGGTGCATGACAGCCGCGAAGTTCAGGAGACTATTCCCGCGACTTCAAGAGATCCTGGACGAGAAGAAAGTCGACGCAAAACGACCGGCTACGGAGAAGCTTACAAAGTGCGCTGGCGATTTATGCTCGCATCGTCATGAGATAGTCAAACATGGGGAAGCGGCGATTCCGATATTGCTTGATGCTCTCGGAGGTAAGGACGGTTGGCTGGCGGCGAGTTTGCTTGCAAAGCTTGGAATTCCACACAGCAAAGTGATCAAAGCATTGCGACACCAAGCATGTCTTCCGGAGAACGGTTGGA
The DNA here is from genome assembly GCA_964397295.1 of uncultured Pirellulaceae bacterium. Lineage (GTDB taxonomy): Bacteria > Planctomycetota > Planctomycetia > Pirellulales > Pirellulaceae > CAYNJG01. Next base: position 969 of record CAYNJG010000182.1, on the reverse strand, counting down.
CAAGAATGCACGAGACGGGCGCACTTGCGATCCTCGGCGACATCGATTTCCTGTTGGGAATGGCAAAGAAGGCAAAGACTCGGGAAGTCGCAATCGAAGGAATAAAAAAACTCTACGCTGGCACCTCCGGTGAATATGACGTCTACGTATCTGACCCGTTGGACTATCGCCCTTTAGAACGCTTGCTCGAGATTGATTCCTGCCGGAAAGAAGCACAGAAAATACCGCGAAGCGATTCCCCAATTAACTACGCAATGCGCCATGGGTGGATTAGACGCGGTGACGTGGATGAAGCGATCCGCGGCACGACATCCAGGTACAAAATGATCCGCGAGCATGCCGTATGTGCGCTAGGTAATCGGGATCTTGGAAAAGCGAACTGTGCAAAAGCAACTCAGGCGATCGTAGATCGATTCAATGATCGTGCTATGTCCGTCCGCTATCTCGCTGCCCTCAAAATCGGCTATTGGAAGAAATGGGCGAAGGACCATCTACCGGCAATACGAAAACTTCGTCGGAACGATCCGGATCCGGATGTGCGTGACTCGGCTCGTGCTTCGATCCGTGAGATGGGTTTTCGACCTTAGCATCTGCTAGAAGTCGCCGAATGGATCTTCTTCATCAGAACCAAAGTCTTCAAAGCCCTCGTCTCCGCCAAATGGAGCTGCGTCGCCGCCGCCGAAATCAGGGGCTCCGTCAGGGCCTGGACCACCCTGACCTTGACCGGGCGTTCCTGGAACGATGCCGGGTGGTAGAACTCCGGCGGTTGGAACCTGAGGTACCGTTACCTTCGTGACAGCGCGGAAGATGGCGCCGAAAACTGATGACGGTTTTGCCGTGGTGGTCGAAGCGGCCGACGTTGGTGTGTCATCATCTAGCGATCCAAAAAAATCGTCTTCGTCATCAGCGGGTATACTGTCGGCGACGCCGGTACCGACTGGTGCATCATTCGCAGACGGAGCTTTAACC
>CAYNJG010000181.1:0-15639 GCA_964397295.1 uncultured Pirellulaceae bacterium | reverse complement strand
AACCGATCGAAGCAGCGTCCTCTTCCCAGACATGTTCGAGCCCATCACCATCAGGAAGGTGCCCTGCGGACCGAGCTCCACGTCATTCAATACACACTGCGCCGGAGCCAGCAACGCGTGTCCCATTTCTTTCGCAACAACTTTGGGTTCTGCTTCGTCGACGGTCGGAAACTGCCACGATGGATTGTCATGCGACAACGTTGCCAAGGAAGTCAACGATTCTAGCTCACCGACCGCTTCAAACCACGTTCGCACGCTTTTTCCAAATTGGGTCTGCCATTCTTCGAGCCAAACCAACACGTGAAAATCCCAAAACCATAGGATCTGTGCGACCAACCAAAAAACCCCTAGCAATCCAGATTTGCGACCGTTCGTGAATCGAAAAACTCGTTGTAGTTTTCCAAGTACTTCTTCAAAGCCAACTTCGCCAATTTGCATCTTCGACTTCAAAACCGCCAGCTTGGGTATATCGTCTGGCAGTTCAGCGACGGCCCGGAAGAGTTCTGTGTAGTAGAGCATGTCGTATTTGCCCGCACTGATGCGATTGAACAAGTCATGCACGTCGCCGATCCAAATCATGTTAACGATCACGTTAACAGCAACGACCGCGAACATCACGAAGAACCAACCCGCCGGTAACCACTGCATCACTAAGCAGATCGGCAACAAAACCATGATCGCCGTCAACAGTCGAGTTGCCCACTTTACGTTAGCTCGCGGTCCCAGCCACGATTCGCCCTCAGCCCAACGAAGAAACTCTAGTGTGTTGCTATGACCTTCGCATAACATTTGCCCGTTATGGGACAGCCGCTGGCAAAACTCGGGATCGTCCTTCAGCTTCTTCACGGCCGCCTGACGAAGTCGGATTTCCTCACACGACGCTGGGTTTCGCAACCAATCGTGCAAAGTCTTCTGCCCAAGCGGCGTTGCAGCGCGATTTAGTAACTGCCACACGGAACCCGCACCAAGCACATCCAAGTCTGCGACAACCGACTCATCAAGAACGCTCGGCGGAGATTCAGCGACGAGACTCTGCGCAGCTTCACTCAGTTGGCGCGTTTCTTTGGGCAGACTCTCCCATTCTCTCGCGATTCTATCCCGCTGCATCTGCAACAGCGTGCGATGGGTCGTGGCTACGTCTTTCTCGCGGTGCACATGTTCGTGATAGCCAATGACTGCGACGAACCCAGCAAACGCCAACGCCGCCAACACGAGCAAAATGATCCCATATCCAGTGAGCCAACCGAGAAAAAACGCCAGTGCAATCAAAAACGCAATTCCGCGAAGTCGAGACAGTTGGCGATCTTTGGTTGCGACCTCGACAATCGACGCGTCGAGCGACTCGATCTGCCGACGATAGTATGCGTCGACCGAGTTCGTGTCGTTCGCAGTGTGCATAGCTAATCCATGTTAGTTTCTTTGAAGTCCCGCATCTTAACTCTTCGGCGGAGAAGTCCCAACAGCGAACTCGTGCCTCCGCACCGACACGGCTCGAAGTCATTTTGGTTTTGTATTGCCAATATTTTGTGTTCCAATGCGAACCACGGAATTACAACAGACATCGCCGTCTAGTGAGAACTCAGAAAATGATTCGACAACTGGTGATCGTTTTGGTGGCATTTGCATTGAGCTGGTACTCCATCAACGTACCGGCGAAACAGCTTCAGATTGCGAAGAGCGTCTCGGGTGGTCGCATTAAAGAAACGCAGAACGAGTCGTCGAAGTTTGTGGCTGGATTTCCGTGGAAGTACAGCGAATTCACACACGACTTCAGCAAGCCATTACATGACCGGCAGAGTCGACAATACGGATTCCGTTCGAATGCAAACTTATGCTGGAACGTGGCTCTGGGCATTGGGATCGCAGCTATCTTATCTGGGCTGGTTGTCGCATCTAGCCGAAAGCAGAAGAAACGACTTAGCAACGGAGCGGGCGGCGGAGGAATGCAGATTTCGCTTGCAGGTCTTCTGGCGATGATCACGATAGTCGCCAGCGCCTTCGGTTACTATCGAATGGCACATCAGCGAACAACGGACGACCTCAACGCCTTTGCACACACTGGCGGAAGCTGCCTAGCTCAAGCTACGGCACCCAAGTGGCTGGGTGACATCATTGACCTTAGCTTCTTGGTAAAAATCGGGCGGGGCAACATCGATCGCACCGAATGCACGGACGCGCAGTTCAAACGGATCGCCAAGATACGTTCACTGTCCTCCTGCGGCATCACTCACGCGGATGCACCGGACATCGAAACGATCGCGGGTCTTCCGAACCTTCGAATGCTTGCGATTTCGGAAAGCACGCTGACCGACGGTATGATTGAGGCAATTGCAAGTAATCCGTCAATAAGCTTTTTGACACTTCGCATGCTGACAACCCCACCGACTACCGAGCAGCTCGGGGGGCTTGTGCAGAAAACAAGAGACCAACTGCACGGCCTAACGCTTCCTGTGTTTCCCAACGTCCCCTTCCAACTTAGTGATCTGCCGCACCTGCGTCGCCTTCGTTTGGAACCATCAACCGGTGAATCTCTTGATATTTACGCGTCAATTCCGGGAGTGGCCTTGCCAGTGCTCAAATTTCCAGCCGAACAAACTGACATGAATGTCCGATTGTTCGCGGCAGCGCTTCCGGCAGGGCTTCGTCCCGAGTTGCTTGAGCGGCTTGGTGTTCGTGAAACGTTAGACCCGGAGGCGAGCGAAAAGGAGGCTGTCGATGTCGACAACATGTCCGTTACCTTGCACGATCTCACGAACCTTGAACACCTCGAAGTAGCCGTTCCGCTTTCCGATTTGACGATTCGGAATTCTTCGGCCCTGCCAAGACTAGTCGTTCACAAGGTATCTCAGCGACTGGCACTGGAAAATCTGCCGTCACTTCAACGTCTTGAACTCCGAGGACTAACGCCTAAGGAAGTACATCTCCGAGACCTGCCAGCTTTGACACCATCTCCCAACCGAGCTTTGGGGTCAGGTATTGCTTTCAACGGGCTGTTGACCGAATCGATAGTTCGAAGCCTCGGGGATTACGCGGCCGCAATTACCGACATATCGTCGATAACGATGAAAGCCCTCGTTGCCTGGCTGCCCCACAATCGAGTGACTCACTTGAGATTCGGAACCGACGGTACCAACAGTATTGCAATCCACCCCGAACTTGAGCTGGACGCTAACTTCGAACTCATTAGGAAACCTCTTCCAACAATTGAATCGATTACCGCAGCGCGATACTTCGGTGACGAGAGGCAGACGTTTCCGCTTCAGTTACTATCCAAGATGCCGAACCTCCGCGAGTTGCGACTCAACAAATCGTTCACCGATGCGCACATGAAACACTTATCAGGGCTGACGAAGCTTCAAATTCTGGACGCCATGACAACGCAGCTGACAGACGAAGGATGGAGCAAACTTCCACGTATGCCAGACATTCGGGCGGTGGGCATTCCTCATAACGTCACGCGTTTGACGTTGAAAAACCTGCCAAAGCTGAAGAGTCTTGCCTACGGTGGCACAACACTCAAAAGCTTTGAATTGGAAAACTTGCCTTTGCTTAAAACGTGGTTGCGAATTGACAATTCATCACAGCTTGAAAGAGTACGAATCAAAAACGTTCGCGATGTCGCCTTGGAGCTGCATCGTCTGCCGGATGACTTCGAGCTCGCCAACAAGGCAAGTGATGTCCTAGCTAAAGGTCAATGGCTTAATGACGAGACGCTACCGAAAGTCGTATCAACAGCCACAAACCAACTAACGGTCGCCGATACCTCGATTACTGCGAAGTCTGTCGATTTTCTGTTGACGTTAGCAATCCTTGAATATCTAGACGTGACGAATACGGCACTCCGCGACGCTGAAATAAAAAGGCTCATTAATGAAGGCAACTTAAAAACGATTAAGGCCAATAGTCTCGATCTGTCGCCGGAGGTAAACGACGCGCTTCCGAACGCTGGCTTGCCGCCGTCGCAAGCAAAAGCATACGAAAGAATGCACCGCAATATGTTGGTACCGAGATTTCATGAATTGGAATACCTCGATTAAATGCAGACCACTGCTAAAAGAGGCATCCAACAGCGACTTCGCAACTCGCACGGCACTCCGGGCTTCTTCCGCCTATCAACTTAAAACGTTCCCGCTACTTCTTTCTTTTCTTCGAAGTGGAAAGGACAAAGTCTTGTGTTGACTCGCCGGCAACGACGGTGTGTGTTAGCTCCGTTTCGTCGTTATACCACCGAGGCAATGCTTCGTCCGTGAGTTCTTGTACGGGGCTATTCGGATCATTTTCGTACAGTGCTTTCTTGCCAACCACTTTGGGCACGCGAACGGCAACCTTCTTATCGCCAATCGGTAACGTTATCGTGTACTGGCCGTCCACGATCTTAGCACCGACTGGCCCCGTTTTCCCATCCACGTCCGTGAAAGAAACGTAGCCCGTTTCAGGCGCTTCATCGTCGACCGAAACTGTACCGCTAACGGTTCCAATGTTGGGATCGGCACAGCCTAGTGCCGCAACCGAAAGTACGAGAAGGACTAGAATTTGCTTCATCATTTTCTATCTATTTCCTAGTTTTGTCTGGTTTTTCCACCCGACATACTATTCGATTCCGGCAACCTCTTCGCCGTTCATGCTGCCCATCGCTTGCCAAACGTCGAACGCAACATCGTTGGCAAAGAATCGAATCGAACCGTCGCAGTTGGCTGCATTTACTCCGCCGGGATGTCGACCTCGTGCAGCTGCCACTTGTGCATTTCGGCCGCCAGTGACGGCAGGCATCAGCGGATCATTATTGTCTTGAAACCAACCGCTTTGAATGATGTCTGGAACGGTTGAATTCGGTCCGACCAAGGTGTGAAAGCGGAAGACCGCATCATCGTTGTGAATGTCGCCACGCCAATCGTTGTCTTCAGGGCTCCACGCTTTCAATGTCTCCGACATCATGAGCGTTTTCGAGCTGCCATCCGTTATCTTGGCAAAGGTTGTTCTTCGGGGCTCCGATCGATTTCCGCCAATGTGTGAAAACGGCGCCTTCCCAGGCGGCTCATTCGATTGACCGTAAGTCGAGTTACCCCAGTTAACAACATAGTTGCCACGACGACGCTGGAAATTTCCAACAGATTGATCAGTGCCAATATCGCTCGGACAATAATAAAGCGAAACGAACTGACCAGTGAGTCCGTTCAGTGTGCCAGCGATCGTGGCCGGAGCTTGATAGAAGTGTGCTTTGACATCGTTCTGACTATTGAGGCCGACTTCTTCGATGTACGGCCACAAGAACATGACCCATGTTTGTCGTGGGTTGTTGCGAGCTCCAGCCGGAAACTCCGACTTAGCATCGTGATGCAAGTGCATCGATAACGTCCACTGTTTCAGCGTATTGATGCATTGCGTTCGCCGTGCCGCCTCGCGTGCGGCCTGCACCGCTGGAAGCAACAGAGTCACGAGCATTGCAATGATCGCAATGACGACCAGCAACTCAACCAACGTAAATCCACGACGCCGACTTCCGGTATACTCGCACATACCCCATTCTCCTGCTACAGATTTGGTGTTCTACCAATGCCTCGCCCCCGCTGATCTTAACAAAAATACTAGCGAGGAAAAACAAAGCATTGCGACTATTTCCTTTACAAAACCGACAGAAAGTAGGAACTAAGTGTTCCCCGGAGCCTGAGTGAATCCCAAATCAGAATCAATTGACGATGTTGTCAGCTCTGAAACGAAGATTCCGACGGCGACACGAACCATGAAAGCACACGTTTTGTGAATGAACCTAGTTCTCAATTAACCTTCGTTTTTTGTCTCAGCGCCCTACTTTTGGTCGCTGCCAGTATGGGCATCGGACTCACCTACGCTGTGTTCTTCAGCGACCGCGGCTTTCGATTCGGATTGAAGACCATCGTTTCGGTGGTCACCTGCGTCTGCATTTTTTCAGCGACTACGAAATACGTGGACATCTGGCTGTGTTTGCTTTTCCTAGCGGTTACGGTGCCAATGGCGAACTTCTTTGCCGTAGGGGCACTATGGGGAGTCATTTGGTACAGCAAAAAGACGGGGAATCTTTGGGGAAAGCAAAAAATCGAGCCCTACGTTGGACCCGTTGCGCAGAAACCGGTCGACGTAGTGCGAGAGCAGAAGCGTATCGAACATCGACGATAGATGACGAACGTCGACCCACCAAAACGCAGGCAGCAATCGCGAGCATCCAACCGTATCGCTCCGGAACGGTCTCCACATCGCGCCGATGCCGATGGCTTGCCCAAAGTTCAGCGACATAGTCCCGCAGCTCTACGGCACTCGACGGTGCCAATCCAAATCGCCTGGCAATTCGCCGCTCGCGTATTCCAAGTGGATCACGCGCCGATGTTGGGGCGATTCGGATGCCGAAGAAGCATGCAACACCAATGGTCGCATCGCAAGAATACCACCCTGCGGTATTTCCGTCGTAACTTCATCAAACCGTTCACGACAATCCGGTATGTCGTCACGTTCCCATTTTTGCCGATGGCTACCCGATAAAACACGAAGGGCTCCGTTACTCTTATCGCAGTCATCAAGATGGACACGAATCGCCAACATGTTGCTCAGCACATCCGTCGGTGGGCGGACTTGCTGGACCGTTCCCTTCATCGCCCATGAATAAAACCCCTCGGCATCGATGCGTTCTTTGACGGCAATCACAGTGTCTTGGTGGTACCGCAGATTCCAATTCGCATCAGGCACCTTGTCGAAGAACGTGGCGCGAACGGCAAAAGATTCCGTTCCAAGAATCGGTTCAACGAATGCTCGAACTTCAGGCGAAGCGGCAAGCTCGCGCGTGGCGGGACAGATTTCCAATAGATTCCGAATTCCGAAGACGCCCGTTTTCCTGCGAACTTCTTCCGTTTCCGGCAGCTTCGTCATCGCCGTTCGCAGTTCTTCTACTCGCGACGCATCAATCACGCCTTGGGCTATTGCGAAACCGTTTGCTTCCACTGATTCTGCAAAATTCATGCGAACGAAACCAATCAAAGACTCAAAAGACAAACTCCCACCAACATCATAGCAGTGCAGATCGCTTTGGGTTTTAGGTTTTGCTCGCCGAAAAGCATGAAGCCACCGAGGAACGCCACAACCACCGATACACGTCGGATTGGCGATATCAATGAAATCATCGAGCCGTCCAGTCGGATAGCGGAAAAGTACAAATAGTCAGCGACCAACAAACAGCCAGCAATAAATGGAATTGTCCAACGCCATTGAAAAGGCGACTGTTTGCGTTGCGCCACAAACCAATAGCACGCCAGCGGGATCATGACTGGTACGAGATAGATCGAAAACCATGCCTGCACCGTCGACGACGTGAAGCCTAAGTTTTGCAACAAGTACTTGTCGTACAACGCACTGCACGCGGCCAACAATGTCGCGGCAATCATGAGTGCAATGCCTCGGTCTCGATGAAATTGGATGCCATCAAGCTTTCCAACAAACGTAAACACAAAAAACGAAAGCAGGATAACTGCGACGCCAATCCATTGCGTGCCACTCGGTCGTTCGCCCATGAATAGAAACGCGATCAAGATTGTCCACAACGGACTGGTTGCACGAATGGGCGTCGCTATTGTGATGGGTAGTCGTTTGAGTGCAAAAAAGGCGAGAGTCCAAGACGCACCGACGAGTGCGGACTTCGCGAACAAAAATGCGTGGTCTTGCAGAGACAGACTTTCAACAAACAAAAACGCATTGGCCGAAAAATGCGGATTGAGTCGAGACCAAATAACAAACGGCAGCCAGATACTCGCACCAATCGAGCAGCTTGATAACAACACTGGTGCAACCGCGTTTTCTCTGACCGATGCCTTTTTGCAAAGGTCATACACGCCCAGAAACAACGCGGACACAAGCGAAAGCAATAGCCAGGACATGGCGGACCACACTATATTTGGCCGAAACAGTTGTTTCGACGGGGCGTTCGGGCCCAGCCAATCGAAGTCACGAATTTAGCGAAAGAACAAACCGATGCTAGAGCACTTCAAAGAACTAGTAATCAATCAGTATCACGCCTCGCTGCAAACCTTAGATCTTTGCGTCGACAAATGCCCGAAAGCCACTTGGCAGGCGCCTGTTCATGATTTGTCCTTCTGCCAAGCAGCGTTTCACGTGCTGTTTTTTACCGATCTATATCTCGGTCACGACATTGAATCTCAGAAAGCACAAGACTTCCACGAAACTCACATCAACGTGTTCCGAGACTACGAAGAATTGCAGCCTCGCAAACCAGAGCTGATGTACGAACAAACCTGGATCAAGACCTACATCGAACACTGCCGAAACAAAGTCACTGAAGTGATCGACAATGAAACGGAAGCATCGCTAACCGCCGACCAGGTTTGGTGGAAACGGACTTCTTCTCGCGCCGAGTCGCACATCTACAATATTCGTCATGCTCAACACCACGCGGCACAACTGATCTTGAGATTGCGATTAAACCATAATGTCGAAATGCCCTGGATCGAATCAGGGTGGCGATAAACGAAAAAGACTCGTCGGGATTCGATCCCAACGAGCCTTTTGGTGTTTCTTTCTAATCGCGAACTTTTAACCGCGTCGACGTCGCATAAGTCCTAGGAACAATGCGCCCATTGCAGCGATCGCGAATCCTGCTGGCTCGGGAACCGCTTGCGCTGCCGAACTCTGTCCAAAGTTTTGCGATAGAACCAAAAAGTCTGCAAAAGCGACCGTGCCATCGCAATCGACGTCGCCGCTCGCGTAAGGAACATCGGCTGAACCAAAGTTTTGCGAAAGGACCAAGAAGTCTGCAAACGCGACCGTGCCATCGCTGTCCAAGTCACCTGCGATTACGCCATCAGGCACGACACAGATGTCACCACCACCAGTCACCGACAATTGTTCCATTTGGAACGCGTTGATGCCGAAGATTTGAGTGTGTACAGCATCCGCCGAAAGTGGAGTGAACTGAAGAATGACGTCATCACCCGTAGCATTGAAATTAAACACAGCCGTTGAAGGTAGGTCTGTCAACGGTGCAACTTCGTCATCTTCATTGATACCTTGAAAGACCGCTGGTTCTGGCGGATTACTCCCCGGTGTGCTGTTGGTCATCTTGTACTGACCTTCGCCGGCTGGAACAAAAGTATTTCCACCGTCCACCGATATGTCAAAAAGGAATTCCGTGTGGATATTCTCGGTGTCATGATGGAAAGACGTCCACGAGTACTCGCCCGCAGGAATGCCTTCCAAAATAATATTCATGCGCGTGGGCTCACCGACCTCTCCATCGAAGTCGCCGTTACCACCGTTGCCCGTCCTGGTATCGACGCCCAGAAAATCAGTAACAACATCCAACGTGTTTGCTTCAAGCAGGAACACAGCGTCGCCCTCGAGCCAGTTTGCATCATTACCGCTCACAATTGGATCGCCAAAGTCGTCGAAACCACTCTGTGTTCCACGATCAATCATTTGCATCGTTCGGTTGTCGGTCGAATCCGGCCACTCTGGCGTAAAGCTAACGCTCGTACCAAACGCATCGTACGACTGCGTTACAAAATCCTCGGCGACTTCGTGACCAGCTTCATACCATTGATAGTCGGGCTGCCCATGCGGACCGGTCGCCGCGTCTTGCGTTAGCGAATTGAAGTCAAGCCAAAACGAAGTTTGAGCCTGAACTGTATTGCAAAAAACAAAAGCCAACAGAATCGATGTGATTTTTAATTGCCGCATAGTTACTCCCAGAATATTGAATTACCGCTAAAGCCCTTCTTCAGAGGGGTAAATATCGGGGAAATGAAGACACGAATCAATCCACAAAATCCTCAATCTTTACGATGTTAATCGAATTGCACATGTAAGCTGCGACGAACACACCGGGCACAACATCTTGCGGACGACTGTTTTTTCGGATGGAAGGTAAGCACTTTTGGTTGCCCCGCTTTGGTGCCGGCAAAGAGGCATGTTCCTGGAATACCTCGTTGAATTGGCTCGCAGAAAACGATGTTTTTGGCCAGAACATTTCGCCTAGGGACTCCTTCAAACGTGCGCCTCCCGAATAACCAGCCTGTGGATTGCCGCCGAAGTATTTCGAATGCTTTCGCATCAGTATTTGCCGTGTTGTGAAACCTAGTCTTCAACAGAGAGAGGCATATTTTAAGGCGAAATCAAAAGCGGAAGATTGAAATGAATGTCCAAAACAGAGAAATCGTTGATTTGATAGAGCAAATCAAAGCGGAAGACGCTCGATACCGATCCGAACAGCGATCATCCGAACGAGAGCGGATTATGATTCCGATCGTATTGAGCAGAGAAGAGGGCGACGTTACTCACGCTTTCTCACGTAACATTTCTACCGATGGCATTTGCCTTGTCACGACCGAACCCATTTCGGAGGGCACATTCGCCAACATGCTTCTGAGTTGCTCGGACGGACACATTAGCGAAGTAACAGCACACTGCAGATGGACCGAGGCCTTTGGTGCCGCACATTGCATCTCGGGTTGGCAATTTGGTCACGTGGTGAACGACGCCTGGTCGTAGAGTTTAACTCACTACTTCTTTTCGACGTAGGCGAAGTAACCACCGAATACTTCGCCGTCGGAAGTTTTGAACGTTGCCGTCATTTTCGTCTTGCCGGCTGGCAGGTCCATTTCAAAGACCGCCTCTTTGTCACCTGCCTTGACAGCGATTTCCTTCGACAAGTCACCGATCCTCAAGATGGCTTTTACAGGATCGATCGGTCGGCCTTCTTCGGCACGGAACGCTCTCTGCCCGGGGACTGGAGCCCCAGGTTCTAATGCCGCGTCAATCGCCAGATCTGTCTCGCGTGGCCAACGACGAACGCGAACCTCGTACTTGCCTTCTTCGATAACTTGCACGTTCCAATGTCCCACATTGGACTTACCGTTAAGGGCTTTGCGAACGTGCGACTGATTCCATGGTGTGGAACCTGTCGTAATCCAATCGTGTGAAGTCAGCCGTGCCGGATTGTCCGCCGGATGCCCAAGATAGATCGCGGTTGCATTCGAAAAACTTGGCAACAGATCGTCCCACCATCCGTCGTAGGCGCTAGTTAAGCGATTGACAACGTCCGGATTCGCTTTGGCTACGTTCTTTTTCTGACCAGGATCGGTGCGCATGTCGTAAAGCTCTTTGCCGTTGATCAACCTCCATTGCGAAGTCATCACGCTACTCTTACGCCACTTGATCGGATCCTTCACTCGCTGTGAGTCGGTCACAAGAATTCGGTCCGGCCACCCCTCCGTCTCGCCCTTCAACAAAGGCACAATACTCTGGCCGTCGAATTTAACGTTCTCTGGGCCTTTCACATCACACAACTCCAACAGAGTAGGAAACAAATCGACATGCGCGGTGAGTGGCTCAACGTCTCGACCGCCAGTCATTTTCCCGTCTGGCCAGTACATGAAGAACGGTACGCGGTGACCACCGTCGTATTCGCTACCCTTGCTTCCACGCATACCAGCGTTGTGCTTTTCCGCGCCGGACGAAGTCCCATTGTCCGTCGTGAAGATAAAGATTGTGTTGTCTGTTAATTCTTCATCGTCCAAGAACTTACGGAACTCTCCGACGTTGTGGTCGATGTTCGCGATCATGCCATAAAAGTGCTGAAGCCGGACGCTTCCGACAAACGTGTACGGTTCCGCGAATTTCTCCGGAGCGTGCATAGGACCATGAGGCGCGTTCGTCGCGATGTAGGCAAGGAACGGTTTATCTTTCGCTTTGCAGTCTTTGACGAAATTCTTCGCACCTTCGAAAAAGACATCGGTACAGAAACCTTTCGCGGGTTCTGGTTTTCCGTTGTGCCAATACGAACCATCGAAGTAAGCGTTGTCCCAGTAGTCAGGGGTCTGGCCGACTCCACCACCACCGTGACGAAGGACTTCTTGAAAACCGCGATCTTCGGGTCGGAAGGGATAGTTGTCGCCGAGGTGCCACTTGCCGAACATGCCTGTCGCGTAGCCAGCATCCGTGAAAGCTTGGCCGATCGTGACCTCGTTTTTTCGAAGCATTGATCGACCCATGATCGTATGCCACACGCCCGTTCGATTTGACCAGTGACCGGTCAATAGTGCTGCTCGAGTCGGCGAACAAGTTGGTGACACGTGGTAGTCCGTGAGACGAACCGATTGCGAATGCAGCTGATCAATGTTCGGTGTTTGCAGTATGGGATTGCCGTGACACGAGAGATCGCCATAGCCTTGGTCGTCCGTGATAACAATCACAACGTTTGGCGCTTTCGCGGCGGCCATCGAATGAAATGCCAATACTGCAAGTAGCGTAGCAACCAGGGACGGAGCAAAGGAAAGACTCGATGGACGACTCATTGAGTGGCTCTCGCGCGTTTGTTCGGACTATTTTTTATTCTTATATCGCTTTTGCATTCCACGAATCGTTTCGGCAATCGCTTTTCGGCTGCTGGCGGGCGATATGAGTTCTGCCTCGCTGCCCAATGCTAGGACCTTTGGAATTACTTCCAGGTCGTGGGATGCTTCGACCGTCAGTGTAACGGAACCGTCGGCGTGATGCTTGATCTCTTGGCTTGGATGCCAAGGATCTTCCTCGATCCACGGCGCGGCGTAGGCGCTGACCTTGATCTTGAATCGCTTCTTCTTTCGACCAGCAAACATTCCCAAGCTTTGTTGCAAGTGGGCCTCCAAATCGAATCCATCACGAGGCTTGAACCATTCGTCTAACGCCGTCGCCTTTTTAAATCGATCCAGTTTCAAATGCCGAACCGGGTTGTCATCCTCCAGAGCGTCACACGAATCCGCCACGACATACAGACTGTTGTCATAGAACGCGATTCCGTACGGATGAATTTGCCGCTTCGTTGCCGTCGTTTGACCAAGTCGTTGGTACTCAATTTCAAGAACGCGATGTTCTAGCGTCGCACGATTGATTGTCTTCAACATGCCCTGGTGTTTTTCGTAGCTTTTGGCGGGCATTCCAAGCACATGCAGAATCTTGCGATACTTGGTGTAGTGAGCCCAGACTCCGTCCGGCAGGCTTTCTTGGATCTTGTTCCAGAAACTCTCGATCCCCAGCCAGAACGGTGTGCCTGCAAGCGGGTGCATCAAGTCACGTCCCAGCGAGAGGGCCATCAGCTCAGTCGCAGATGCGGCGATTTTGTGAGAACCCTTGAAGCGAGGACCGAGCTTCCAAACGCGCCCTCGTTCTGTCTCCGACGATACGACATCGAAGCCGGCCGCTTGAAGTGCCTCGATATCCCGACGCACACTCCGCGTATGGAGTGAAGAAAGCCCCAGCTCGTCGACCAATTCGTCCCGAACTTCAGACAGAGTTCGACCAAATCGATATCGTTCCAAGATCTGCAGCAACTTGTGCTGCCGAATTAGTTGTTCGTTTCGAGCCATCCGTGTCCTCGATTTTAGAGCTCCTTATAGCTAGGACAATCTACGTGGATTTTCAGACCTGGCAAGAAGGGCGAGAGAAAACTAGATCGCGATGACCTAAACCTGCTTAGATGCCCATATAAAAAGAAATGCCGGTTAGCGAAGAGGAATATTCCAAGCTGGAACACTCGTCATCGATAACCGGCATTCAAATCATGGCGCCTTGCCCGCCAATTCCGCTGTTTGCTAGGCGGTGAACATGCCTCGAATCGTTTGGAAAAAACGTTTCGGTAGGAAGTCGACGGCCGCGTCACCAGTTGCAAGTACATGCTTGATCGTGTCGAGCACTTCACCCTCGCCGGCCCAATGTCGTGTTACCGCTTGCTTCACGGCAAAGTTATTTATGTCCAAAAACTTATTGAGCCCCATCGTCAAGACAATCAAGTCGTCCAACCAACCCGCGATCGGAATTAAGTCCGGAATGAGATCGATCGGGCTAACAACGTAGGCGATCGCCAGAATCAACGCACCTTTGTTTTCGGTCGGAATGGTCTTATCCCAAACGCATTTGATTGCCAAGTGAAAGAGGTCTGGCAATACGGCCAACGTTTCTACGAACTTGTCGTACGCAGGCCCTTTGCTGCTTTCACCGTTTCGCTTCGATAGTTGCTTGCGAATTTTTGCTCGCAGCTTTTGATAGAAATCTTGTGCTTTACCCTCTTGCTCAAGTACGTTCATTTTTTACCCCACAGCCCTGTGAAAGATTTGTGTTTCGTTGTCGCTACGCTGCGACTGATCTGTCTACAAGGTATTCGCAATGGTGGGGGTACGATTTCCAAAAAACGCTTTCGATTTTTCAGCGGCAAAAACTAGGTTGTTTTCAGATCTTGCGAAAAAAGCAATCGAAATCCCTAAATATCGACTCCGATTTATGACAAGCTGGCTGTGGAAAAACCGAATTTCCTAATGGAACCACAGAGATTCCATTTCGAAGAAACAGATTCAGACAGGATCAGCAGATGGCACGAGGCGACCACCTCTACTATTTTCTCGCCGGCGGAACTTACTCGCATCACGGACTCGACTGCGGCGACGGAACTGTCATTCACTACGACCTTACTCCGTGGATGAAAGTCACGAATAAATTCCAAACGGCAGATACCTCAACAGCGAAAGTTGCCCGAACGTCGATGGATGGTTTCGCGCGTGGTAACGAAGTGTTTGTTCGCGAGTACCGAGCCAACTCAAATATCGATGACGTTGATACCACGATGTCTCGCGCGGAGAGTCGTATCGGAGAAGAATGCTATTCCGTCTTCGGCAACAACTGCGAGCACTTCGTCGTCTGGTGCAAGACTGGTGAAGCCGGCTCATCCCAGGTCGAAGCTCATTTGAAAGCTACCAAAGCGGTGCTGAAAGGAGCTCCCGTCGGTGCATTGCTTTTCCGAGCTGCTAGGCGAGTGCCAGGAAAATATCGTGGGATCGCTACGCTTGGAGCCATCGCCGTAGGTGGGATCGTGTATCTCGGCACTTATATGCGAAATCGGCTGCGACAGATGGACGCCGGCATTTCTTAAACGTAAAGCACATTACACACACGTCGCAGCTTCTTTTTCGGCGACGCTTCAAGCCTGAATACTTGCTTCTCTCGGTCTACGGAACTTTGAAGTGTTAGACCGAACTTCGTTAAAAGCAAGTATCAAAAGTAAAAATTTTGATTGCTTTCTCATGCTAACGACCTTAACATGTTGCCCGAAGAGACTAGACATGTGGGCACTGTAAATCGGTGCTCGGGGGATTCCTTAATTTTTGCTTGAGGTGCGCGTTAGATGAAGATTCTGGGTTTGAGATCGGTGATGACCGGTCTAGCAGTAGCATCCTTTCTGGGTTGGCAGACGGCAAACGCCGAACTGTTGTTGCTACTTGAAGGTGACGTTGAGAGCGGCTCGGTTGCGGTCGACTCCAGCGGAAATGCAAATCACGCCGTCTACTTAGGTAGCGCGAGCGGCACAGCTGACGGACGAACTGGTGGTGCGTTGAACTTCAACGCCGATACATCGTGGGCCGTTCTTGGTTCCTCTCCGGTTGGCAATTCGGCGATCGCTGCACAAGGTGCTGCGAACGTGAATACGTCATTTGCCGGAATCAATGAAAACCAAGCTTTCACAGTTGGATTTTGGATGGCGGGTGGTGACAGTAACCCACGAAACAGCTCTAGTTTCTGGGCTAATGGCCCTACGCCAAACGGTGGTAACCGAGCATTCCAAGCTCATACTACTTG
>CAYNJG010000180.1:0-15737 GCA_964397295.1 uncultured Pirellulaceae bacterium | reverse complement strand
GCTATCGACCGTCAAAACTTCGTCTGACAGAACTTCGATCGCCAAACTCAGCGACATCGTCAACGATAAAACCAACAGCAAACAACGCATTAGAGTTTGTCTCGCAAAGCACGAACGTCGACATAGGCGTGCTGACCACCGTTTTGGTTCGCGAGTTTCATCAAAAAGTTTTGCCCGGATAACTTGGGGCCTGCACCGAATTCAATTGCGTGTATGGTTGAACCTCGATTCCACCTTTGAATTCGTTTCAGTTCGTTGAAAGTCAGCCGCGGCTCGTCAGCATCAGTGAGAAAGAAAACCACGTCCGGCCGCATGCTCAGTGCTAACTCGAGCGCACTCAGGTGTTCCGTTCCACCGTTTGCCTTGATTTTCGTGATGAACTCCTGAGCAAGCATTTTGCCTTCGGTATCTCCCCAAACCAATTCTGCTTTTCCAGGAATGGGTTGAAAAATCTTCGGCCGTTCGTTGTAAAAAATGATTTGAAACTGATGAACGGAACCTAAGTCATTCAAGCTCTCCCCCAGTTCCATCTTCGCGGCGCGCAGTGGTCGACCATTGAAGTTTGCCATACTGCCGGAACGATCAAACACATAAACGAACTTCGTGCCAACGCCAGTGATACCGAAGACTTCGGTGCTGGTGCCTTCTGAATCACCACCAACTCGTCGCGCGCCTTGGCCTGTCAACTGGGTCGCGTCCAAGATCGATTCTGCCATACCACCAGCAACCACGGATGCCGCGCCGGGTAAGACTTCGCTCAAGTCGACGGGAATCTCATTCGTCGATGGCATCGCGTCTCTTGTTGCTTGCGCAGAAGCGGACACATCATTTGCCGAATCATTGGCATTGGGATCAGTGTATTCTCGCTCGCCCGATTGTTGATGCACGAGCACGATTCCAACTTCACGATCGGATTCGATCGCTGCACCTTTGGGAATCATTTTCCACGAGATGCCAAGCAACACGAACAACGTCGTGTGCATCACAACAGATAACACCCAAGCTGAAACAGGTCGGCGACCTTGCATCTCCTTCGCCAAGTCGAGGCTGGCAGGTGGCGTGGTTCGAACCATAGACGAGTATGCAAGGGATTATCGATATGACCTCTGTAGCTTAGAATTGGCAGCCAAAGCGGTCAACGCAAACTCAATCCTCGCATCTTTTCTGGGCGTAGTGGCTCAACAGCACTGATGGCATTAGATCCTACGAAACTCGAGATCATTCACTATCCGCATCCAACATTGCGTCACAAATCGAAACCGATTGTGAAAGTCGATGCAAACTTGCGTGAGGCTATCAAAGCAATGTTCCCGTTGATGTATGAAGCTCGGGGTATTGGGCTTGCAGCGAACCAAGTCGATTTGCCATTGCGGGTATTCATCTTGAATTTGCATGCGGATCCCGATGAGGGTGAAGAACTGGTATTCATCAATCCTGAGATCAACAAACCCAAAGGACTGGACGAGAAGGAAGAAGGCTGTCTAAGCATGCCGGGCATCAACGGACTCGTGAAACGACCGGATACGATCCAAGTTCAAGCTTACGATTTGTCTGGCAATCTTTTTGACGCCACGGTCGACGGACTGATGGCCCGCGCGATTCAACACGAAACGGATCATCTCGACGGAGTCTTGTTCACCGACAAGCTGAGCGAAACGGGCAAGCTTGACGTACGTGACGAACTTTACGAATTGGAAGTCGCGTTTAAGAGCAGCCGCGATACAGGCAGCATTCCTGATGACGCAACCATCGCTCAGCGGCTGGAAGCAATCGAGAAACAATATTCTTAGTTCACGACGCATCCGCAAGTTGCTTCACCATTTTTTGATGCGGGATAGTCACCTCGACGAAGCGATCTCCGTCGGACTTGTAGCCCAAACTTTCATAGAAGCCCACAACAGGCTCGCGCGCATTCAGTTCGATCGACACAAAACCCCGATCGGCTAAAACAGCCTCCACACCTGTCACCAGTCGCGAGCCAACGCCTTGTCGTTGCCATACTTCATCGACTGCCATTTGGCGCAACTTTGCGTGACGTACCGACAACGGAACAATAACGACACAGGCAATCAATGCGTCTGCCTCAATGATTCCAAAATGAAGCTGTGACACTTCCTCATCCAGCTGGTCTTGCGAAAAGCTCAGGCCAAGCGGCTTCCGCAACAGCCGATCTCGCAAAGCGATTTCGTCCGTGTAGCGCTCACCTCGCCACTGAATCGGTATGAATTCCATGAAGTAAAAACCTGCTGACTTGAGTTCTCACGAGCCAAATCGCAATGTTGCACCGTAGCCTCGAACGAACTCCTGAGCATCCATTTCGCGTTTGCCTGCGGGTTGGACTCGGGCGACGCAGATCGCCCCCTCGCCGCATTGAATCACAATGCCGGAGTCGTTAGGTTGCGCTTCGCCGGGACTCGCATCACCCAATGGTTCGACGCAGGTGACATTTCGGACAATGACACGCATCGGATCTTTTCCGGCACGCAGTAGATTCGTGTAAGTTCCCGGCCACGGCTGTAGCGCACGCACGCGATTCAAAATCGTTTCCGCCGGTAACGTCCAATCGAGGAGACCATCTGACTTTTTCAAACGCGGTGCTTTGGTTACCTCTTCGTTTTTTTGGAGCTCACCGAGCACTGTTTCGCCATCCCAACTCTCGAGCATCTCAATAGCTTCCAACACGGCCTCAACGCCGATCTGCGAGAGACGCGGTTCGAGATTTATGGCGTTTTCCGTTGGACCGACGTCCAGCGACCGCTTGCACATCATCGGACCGCCGTCCAGGCGAGGCGTCATGTGAATAACAGTGATACCGGCGACTCTATCTCCGTTCAGCAACGCCCAATTAATCGGCGCCGCTCCTCGGTATTTGGGCAGCAACGATCCATGCAAATTGATACCGCCCAGCTTCGCCTTGCCAAGCGCTTCCTTCGACAGAATCTGCCCGTAATCGCAAACCACCAGCAGATCCGCCGCCTGCTGGTCTAACAGCCCCAATCCATCGTCGGCGTTAATACTCTCTGGCGCAAAAACATCGATGCCGAGTTCATTGGCTGCCTCCCGCATGGGGTTCGGCGGAGCCTTCTTGCGACCTCGGGCTATTTTGTCCGGTCGCGTGATCAAACCGGTGACTTCGTGGTTCGATTCCACCAACGCCCGAAACGTGGGCTCGGCAAACGGCCCCGTTCCCATCATCAACAGCTTCATGTTCACTTTCTCCCACTCGCAACGCGGCATTCACGCTTGCCGGATCGTACCTGACGCTCCGTAACTTGGCTATCGACCGCCACTTCCGACTCGTGGTAAGATAATCGCTTCCTAAAAATGGTCCATTTGAAACTATGACGAAGCGACTTTTTATTGAAACCGTCGGTTGCCAGATGAACGTCCTCGACAGCGAAATGGTCGTGGCAAGTCTGAAGCAGCGCGGATACGAACTCACGGCCGACCCTCAGTCCGCTGATGCAATCCTGTTCAACACGTGTAGCGTGCGAGAGCGAGCCGAAGAAAAGGTCTACAGCTCATTAGGAAAACTCAAGCGAATGAAAGCTAAGGACCCGAAAAAGATCATCGGTGTCATTGGCTGCATGGCCCAAAATCATCAAGAGCAAGTGTTCCAGCGAGCACCCTATGTCGATATGGTCGTCGGACCGGGACAGCTACACCAGATTCCGGATTTGCTGGAAAAAGTGCGCGACGGACAAGGGCGGCAGGTCGAGATCAGTCTGGGCAGAAAAGAAGGCTCGCTCGATCAAATCAAACGCAGCCACGAAACATTCGATCCGCTTCGCGATCCAACGATGCGACCATCGGCGTACCAGGCTTACATCCGAATTCAAATCGGCTGCGATAAGTTCTGCACGTACTGTATCGTTCCGATGGTTCGTGGTCCCGAACAAGGTCGGCCGCCTGAACAAATTGTTGAGGAAGCAAAAATCGTCGCCGAACAAGGTTGCTTGGAAGTCATCTTGCTCGGCCAAACCGTGAACAGCTATCGACACACGGCCGACGGCAAAACAACAAGGCTTTCCGATCTGCTGCACCAACTGCACGAGATCGAAGGACTCAAGCGGCTGAAGTTCGTAACCAACTACCCCAAAGACATGACGACCGAGTTGCTACAGACTGTCGCGGAATTGCCGAAGTGTTCGCCTTACTTGCACGTACCTTTGCAGAGTGGTTCGGACAGTGTGCTCGAACGTATGAAACGCGGCTACACGGTCCAGGACTACCGCGACATGATGGATCGTATTCGCACCATCGTGCCGAACTACGCCGTTTCGAGCGACTTCATCGTTGGGTTCTCCGGCGAAACCGATGAAGAATTCCAGAGCACCTACGATTTAGTGGAAGAGTGTCGATTCAAAAACAGTTTCATTTTCAAATACAGCGTGCGTCCTGGCACCAAAGCTGCGAACCAACTGCCTGACGACATTCCTGACTCGGTGAAGCGAGAACGAAATCAGGCACTACTAAAGATCCAAAACCAAATCAGCCAAGAAGACAACGAAGTGTTCTTGGGAGAGAAGGTTGAAGTACTTGTCGAAGGCCCGAGCAAGTTGGGACGCAATGCTCCGGAAGATCAAATGATCGTGCAGATGACAGGCCGCACTCACTGCGATCGCATCGTTGTCTTTGAAGGCAATCGTCGCCAAGCCGGCGAGTTTTTGCCAATTGCCATTCACGACGCCAGTTCACACACGCTCTTCGGCAGTGTTGTCACTGAGAACGTTACTTCGGCGGTATACACACTTAGCTAAACAGCTCAAATCAGATTAGGAAATCAGTAAATGGCAACGGCTACCTGGAACGGCAAAGTAATCGCTGAGAGTAACAAAACAGTAGTGGTAGAAGGCAATCACTACTTTCCAGAACAGTCGCTAAACCGCGACTTCGTCGAATCAAGTGACCACACTAGTGTTTGCGGATGGAAAGGCACCGCGAACTACTACCACATCGTGGTGGACGGTGAGCGAAACGAAAATGCAGCGTGGTTCTATGCGAGTCCAAAACCCGAGGCGGAAAACATCTCCGGACACATCGCGTTTTGGAAAGGCGTGGTGGTTCAGGAATAACCTCGACCGGCTGGCATGAATCTCGAACAACTGACTGCGTTTCTAAGCGACTCGTCCGTGGCTACTCCTTGGCTACGAGATTGCGGAATTAAAGTTCCCGCTGCAGGGCACGCCGCGTTCGTCTCCATGGCGGAACACGGGATGACCCTGGATTTGCTTGCCGAAATCAGCGAGCAGCTTGGGCGTACGCTACCCAGCGTCAGCGACCCTGATTTGGCGCTCAAGACCCTCGCAAAATTTGTTGGCGCTTCGCGAAGTCCGTTGGCGCTTGGGTCGTTGATTGAAAGCGAAGAACGAACGCTTCAGATTCTGCTGCAATTGTTCTCAACGAGCGAATCACTGGGCGATTCGCTCGTTGAAGATCCCGCGGCCTTCGATTTGATTCGTCTGACTGATGGAAATCCAGTCGACGCGGAACAGCTTCGGTCGGAGCTATGCAACGAGATTAACAGTCTCAATAATAACGAAGACGTCATGGCATCGCTGCGAGTATTTCGCCGCCGCGAGACATTGCGGATTGCGTACGGCGATATCATCCAACAGCACGATTCGTCAACCGTCACAGAGCAGCTATCGAATTTGGCCGATGCCGTGTGCGAAGCCGCTTTGCAATTCGCTTACAAACAGGCCGTTGCCAAACGCGGCACACCGACGCATGTAGCCGGCGAAAAATCGAAGCTAGTTGTACTGGGACTCGGACGCTTCGGAGGTCGCGAACTCGACTACCACCGTGAACTCGATGTCTTGTTTCTCTACGATTTCCCCGGACGGACCAATGGCGATCGCTCGATTGACAACCACGAGTTCTTCTCGAAAGTCGCCTTACATACGATCCAGCTCTTGGGCGATAAAACGGAAGCAGGCTTCGCATATAAGTTGAACACCCAACGAGCAACTGCTTTGGGCAACGATCAAAACTGCGCTGACATCGCTGCGGCTCAGCGGCATTTTGATACTCGCGGCCGTACTTGGGAGAGACTCGCGCTCATCAAGGCACGACCGATTGCTGGTAACGCAGACGTTGCCTTTCAGTTTTTGGACGCGATCGAACCCTGGGTCTACCGCCGTTATCTCAGCCGCTCAGATATCTCTGGCATCAAGGCACTTCAACGCCGACTTGTTAAACGCAATGACCGGCATGGCCTGCAGTTGCACGACGTCGAAGGTGGTATCCTCGATGTCGAGTTCGTCGTTCGGTTCTTGCAATTGATCAATGGTGGCGATAACCGACAGATTCGAGTCGGCAACACATTTCAGGCGCTCAGTTTGCTGGAACAGAGCGGCGCGATAACGAACGAAGAAGGACATACGCTTGTAAAGAACTACGCATGGCTTCGACGAATCGAACATCGACTCGAAGTTTTACATGATGCTGACACGAACATGTTGCCGAATCGAGCAGATGATCTCAAGCGACTAGCTATTCGTTGCAACTATGAACCGAACAACGCGGCCGAAGAATTCCGGGCCGACTACAAGCAACGCATTGACGAGAACCAGAAAGTTATCACGCGATTGTTGAACGACGCGTTCGATGACGGCATCTTGGACGTAGATGCGGAAACAGACTTAGTAATGGATCCGAATCCGCGCCCGGAAACGATCCACAACATTCTGTCACCGTACGGATTCCGCGATACGACCGACGCCTACCACAACATTGAAGCACTTGGACGCGAACGCATTCCATTCCTTTCCACGCGTCGTTGTCGCCATTTCCTTGCTTTGATCGCGAAGCCACTGTTGTTGGCTATCGCAAAAACGCCTTCTCCTGATGCCACACTTGCAAATCTAGTTCGAGTGAGCGACTCACTGGGGGGCAAGGGCGTGCTTTGGGAACTGTTCAACATCAATCATCCGTCGCTTGACCTCTACGTGCGACTGTGTTCTTCGAGTCCCTATCTCACCGCAATTCTGACCCGCTTCCCGGGTATGGTCGACGAGCTGATGGATTCGCTAATGCTCGAAGAATTGCCAACGCTCGCGGACTTGCAAGCAACACTCGACGAACTTTGCGGCGGAAGCGAGACCGAGCGATCGGTTGATGACCTAGACGCGATTCTTCACAGCTTCAAAAACACACAGCATCTAAATGTCGGCGTTCACGAGCTTTTAAATCGCGTCGACATTCGCAACTCGACGGCGGTCTTATCGGATGTTGCGGAAACGTGTTTGCATCGCATTGCTTACGACCAACACCGTCGGCTGGTCAGAAAACTGGGTGAGCCGCGCGTCGGCAAAGAACCGTGTGGATTCATCATTCTCGGAATGGGCAAGCTTGGCGGTCGCGAACCTAACTATCACAGCGACGTCGATTTCATTTCGCTTTTCGAAAGCGAGGGCGAGACATACCATCCGCCAGCTGGTCGACATCGAGATACAACGACCAACCAACATTTTTTTGGTGAGCTGGGTCGCAAGATCGTAAAAGCGGTTAGCGAAAATGGCGCACACGGAAAGCTCTACGATTCCGATCAGCGATTGCGTCCGATCGAAGCTGGCCCCATTGCTGTCTCTCTGGAAAAGTTTCGCTCGCACTACTTGGAGCATCCGCGCAGCTTCACCGAAATTCGTGGGCTATGCCGTGCTCGACCGGTGTACGGGTCAGAGCAACTGCGGGCAAGAGCAACCGCTGTTTTGAAAGAAATACTTACTAATGCGGAAGTTACCGAACTCGATTCGCAGTCTGTAAAACAGGCTCGCCGCGAAATCCAACAGAACGCAGGCCCGCGAAATCTAAAGCGGGGCCCCGGAGGGACCGTGGACGTAGAGTTCATCTCGGAATTCTTGCAGCTACGCCATGCAAAAGAAAAGCCTAAGCTCCTATCAACAAATACGCTTTCGGCACTAGAGACGTTGGCTAAGCATGATGCGATTTCGGAAGACGATTGCGAAAGACTAAGCGAGTCTTACCGCTTTCTAAGGAAGGTCGAGGCCATGCTGCGATTGCTAAATACAACCGCACGGCATGATCTGCCACGGGAAGCGGACGAGTTGGCGAAGCTCGCCTATCTCATGCGTTTTGACCGTGCGGGACATCTTGAAAGTGAATGCGCGAAGTTCACGAAAACAAATAGAGAAATCTTTGATCGTTTGGTTTAGCGATAGCCATCGACCAAGCGACTATTATTCAGTCGCAAGCGGTTTGGTAGCACTCGCACCAATCACGGCGTCATCTTCGTGTACGCCAGCGGAAATCTGTCCGTTGTCGTTTTCGTAAAGACGATCTCCCTGCCAAGACTGCGTGTTGAGTGGAAGAACTCGAACGTTGCCACACTCGAACAGCACATTGCAATGTCTCTTAAGTTCACGTTTCAAGGGCATGATTTCGCAAACGGGCGTGTCCGTCATCAACGCGAAATTGTCGCGGCCTCGATTACGAATCCCGCCGACTTGATCACCTTCTTTGATACCCAAAACGAAACCGTATGAGCCACCCATTCTCTCTTGGATGGCAGCTCTGGCTGGTCCCGGGCTCGTCGCGGCGATCTCGGATATCGAAGGAATCGAGAGATCCACGTTGCTGCGATAGCTGGATGTCGAGGCACAGAAGAACTGATGACTCTCCGTAATCAATCCGTGCTCGAGCAGCGTCGGAGCATACATTCCAGCCACACCAAGAGGTCCGCTTTTCGGAATCTTAGGAAACTCGCCTTGGGGATCGTGCCCACTGTACTCGATGAGAGCGCGACCAACGTGAATTAGATTGTCCTGGCAACCCGCGATTTCCGCATGAAAACGACTATTCTTTATAGCTGGGAAGAACAACAAGCAGGCCACGAAGAAAACCGAGGCGGCTACGACCACATCGATCATGGACCACGCTTCAGCGTCATAGCCAAGTTCACGCGATCTGCTCGCCGCGCGTTTTTTTCGGCTGGTTTTTCGACGACCGACGGAGACGGTCGCGTTGGCGACCTTCAGACAAGTCGATTCGACGAGCCCAATCGGTGGCGCGTCGTCTTCGCTATCGTAGTCGTTTTCTAAAACTTGCAGGCTACGAGCTGCATCCTGCACACGCACCTGTAGATCGACATTGCGATCTAGTTCTGCTTCGAATTGTGCCATCTCGACTTCATCGAGAGCACCCAGCAGATAACCAATTATATTCTCTTGCACGGTAACATCCGTTACTTGCGAACTTCTGCGTTATGAAAAATCTCGTTGAGCTTGAGCAGTGCCGTGTGCATGCGACTTTTCACTGTGCCAACAGGTATCGAAAGAGCCTCAGCGACCTCACGATACTTTAGACCCTGGTAATACACCAACGTCACTACACAGCGGAGATGATCCGGAA
This sequence comes from uncultured Pirellulaceae bacterium, assembly GCA_964397295.1. Lineage (GTDB taxonomy): Bacteria > Planctomycetota > Planctomycetia > Pirellulales > Pirellulaceae > CAYNJG01. The sequence goes on along the minus strand of CAYNJG010000180.1, from coordinate 6,365 downwards.
GCTGTTGGAGACATTGTCGGATGCCTTCGCGATCTTCCGCCAGTCCAAGTTGCTCTTCTGGTCCCATACATTGGCTTGCCATGAGGTCTAGCAGTTTCACGACGTCATTGTCGCCGGAATTGCTAGACATCGTATCAAGGCTCACCATGCGGTGTCGCTTTTCCCGACGTTGGGCATCAATCGCTTGATTCGTCGCGATTGTGTACAGCCACGGTCGCAACCGACGGCCGTCTTGAAACTGATGACATTTCAAGTGCAGCTGAAGGAAGGTCGCCTGGAAAACATCGGCCGCCATATCAGCATCGCCGACGTAACGCCGGAGATAACTAAACAGTTCACGCTCGTACCGCCTGACGAGTTCTTCGAAAAGATCTCGACGCTCGGTATCGCGATAGGCGAGAAGCAGTTCTTCGTCTGTTTTCGCTTCCACGCCGTGGGGTCCGTTTAGTTTTTTTGCTTTTTGAATGACGTTGCTCATCTGATCATACGCAGTCGTTAGAGGATAGTTCGGTCAAGCCGACGGAAAATCCTGGAAGACGTCACAGAAACTGAGCGAGCCCGAATCCGTGAGTCACCGTCTTGTCGCTGAGATACAGTAGGCAAACACCGTGCCACAATTTGAAACATCCCGCGATGTGGCAAACTAAATCGGCCTTAAGGCCTTTGCTAATCGGGCGTTACGGTCCAACTTTGACGTTTGCTAGCACGGCCACTCAATTGTGCAGTGGCATGTAGAAAACGGAATGAAGGCAGCCAAAACCAGTGGAAGCAGCAGCCAAAACCCAGCTTTCACGACTTGCGGACTTTGCTTTCGTGATTCTCAGCTTCAAGACAATTGGGCAATTTGAGCGAAATGGAACACTTACAGCATCTCGATCCGGCTCAAACGACAGTTAAGATCGCGAGCTAGGTCGACAAGTCAAAGCGCCATCAGTCCTTGCGTGGAGGCATCCTTTTGATCACGGTCAGATGCTGCTAGCGTCGAGTCAGCGAGTTGAGCCGAGGAACGGCACATCGCGTTAAAGCTTACGCAATCGGAGAAGTGCCAGCATGTTGAAGCGAGTCCTTGAAGAAGAAGTCATGGCATCGCAGGAAGAATCCATCGTTTACGACGATATGGATCATCGGTCTGTGAACGAACTCTTCGTAAACGATCTCCTTGCAACTGGAAACGCAAGTATCGAAGCACTTGATCTTGGCACTGGTACAGCGCGTATTCCGCTACTACTGTGCGAACGTACGGAAGACACTCGGATCATCGCGGTCGATCTATCTGAAAGCATGCTCGACCTTGCTCGCTTGAATATCGAAATCGCATCGATGTCGAGTCGCATCATGCTGGACCGCGCGGACGCAAAGGCACTGCCGTTTGACGACGGTCGCTTCGACCTCGTCATGTCCAACAGCATTATTCATCACATCCCGGAACCTCAACAAGCGTTCGCGGAGGCCGTGCGCGTTTGCAAGACGGGCGGACGGTTGTTCTTTCGCGATCTTGTTCGCCCAAGCAGCGAAGAAGAGCTGGCACACCTATCGGAAACCTACACAAGCGATGAGGGAGTGAACGCCCGGAAGATGTTCGAAGATTCGTTACGAGCAGCTCTGACGCTAGACGAAGTTCAATTGATGGTAGCCGAACTGGGATTTGCTCGAGAAAGCGTTTCACTCACATCAGACCGGCACTGGACTTGGAACGTCGTGCGTTAGAGCACTACTTTTTCGTTTCGCTTTCAGCGGCTCGGTCCTCTGGACGCCAAAGCCAACGCATGGATTCGGGTAAGATTGCGCCGCCATGGATTCCGTTGTGACCACCTTCACCAAACTCAAACCGATAGTCGTATTTCGAAAAAGCGAGTGACTTCGCCATTTGCTGATTCGCCAACGGCCAATTTCCATGCTCGTTGTCCAAGTCGCCAGTACCACCTTGCAAGAAAACGCGAATTGGCTTCGGATCTGTTTTGCGAATAAGCGCTGCGTAGTTGTGTCCGCCGCGAATGTTCGTGAAACTGCCCACATGGCTTAGAACTTTGCGGAACGTATCGGGCCGCTCCCAGGCAACCGTCCAAGCGCAGATTCCACCTGAACTGATACCGCAAATCGCTCGCTGGTTCGGATCGTCTGTTAGCTTGTATTTCTTTTCGACTTCCGGAATCATTTCATCGATCAAAAACCTTGCGTACTGATCGGATAGCGTGTCGTACTCGAAGCTGCGATTCTCTGGCCGTGGTTTCCACCCTGGTTCCGGCGGAAGCTCTTCTTTCTTGTGACCAGGATCAATGAACAGCCCAATCATTGGCGGAATCTCATTGGAATGGATAAGGTTGTCCATCACCACCGTCGCACGGAACTGTCCCTCCGGATCCACGTACGTGTGACCATCCTGGAACACCATCAACGCCGTCGGTTTCGACGCGTCGTGATTCGCTGGAACATAGATCCAGTAACGTCGGATCGTTCCAGGGAATACGTGACTTTTCCATTCGTACTCCGTGACGACGCCACGTGTGACTCCGTCCACGATCTCTGACTGAATTCCAAGTTTGTATTGATCATCACCAGCAAACATAACGCCCTGAAACAAAAGAACTAAGAGAATGCCGGTTTTTGTTAGCCGCTTCATCAGTACCTTTCTCGTGCTTGGTCAATGGCAAGCATAACGACAGCCGGAAACGAAAGAAACTACCAGCCAATTTCGATGAAAATTCGCTACGTGGCTACACCGGCGACGGTTTCCTTTGCTGACGCTGCGACTTGAAATCATGAAATGGTGGTACAATCATCAAGGCAATATCCGCGTGAATTTGCGTTGGAAACCGCTCCTGGTACCACGAAAAACCTAACGGCCTTCGAACCGCAGACGAAGAAATCAAATGCTCTCTTCTTTTTCATTTTTCGCCGTCATCATCCTGATCGCATGCTCCACGTTTTCCACTACAGGACGGGCCGATGAATCTCAGTGGCTCACCAACACTCGCCAGGTAACCTTCGAAGGACGTCGCGCCGGTGAAGGTTACTTTAGCGCCGATGGTTCGCTACTCGTCTTCCAAAGCGAACGAGACGCGGCGAATCCGTTCTTCCAGATCTACTTGATGGACTGGGACACTGGTGATCTCACGAAGGTGTCACCCGGCCAGGGCAAGACAACCTGCGCGTGGGTTCGTCCCGACAATCGCAAAGTGCTGTTCGCATCGACGCACCATGACCCAACGTCGGTCGAACAACAGAAGGCGGAACTTGAGCTACGAGCTTCCGGTAAAGAACGCCGTTACTCGTGGGACTACGATCCGGAATTTGAACTCTTTGAATTTGATGTAGAAACCAAGAAGTACAAACGAATCAGCGACGCCAAAGGATATGACGCAGAAGGCTCGTATTCGCCAGACGGAAAATTGATCGCATTTGCTTCGAATCGTCGCGCCTACGAAGGAAAGATCAGCCCATCGGCGAAGGCCGCGTTCGATATTGATCCGGCCGTCATGAACGACATCTACATCATGAACGCCGATGGCACCAATGTCCGGCAACTCACCGAAACAATGGGCTACGATGGCGGCCCGTTCTTCTCGCCCGATGGGAAACGAATTTGCTGGCGACGATTTGCGGAAAATGGTGCAACCGCCGAAATCATGACGATGAACATTGACGGCACTGACAAACGACAACATACGAAATTGGACGCCATGTCGTGGGCTCCGTTTTATCACCCTAGCGGCGAGTATCTAATCTTTACGACGAACATTCATGGGTTCGCGAACTTCGAACTTTATATCGTAGACGTCGACGGCAAACACGAACCCGTTCGCGTGACATCAACGGAAGGGTTCGACGGGCTGCCCGCATTTACACCGGACGGAAAACAACTCACCTGGACGAGCAACCGGACGAGTGCCAAGCAGTCTCAGATTTTCATGGCTGACTGGAACCATGAGATGGCCATGAAATCCATCGGAAAGATGGAATCCGCAAAACCGAGCGACGCAGTCGGTCCAGTCGCCGCTGCCACGCGTGCGGTGGACGCCTCGGAGGCCGCATTCAAGGCAGCCGACATGATGCGGCACGTCGACTATTTGTGTCGTCCCGAATTGGCAGGCCGAATGACAGGCTCAGACGGTGAGCAACTCGCTACGTCATACGTGGCAGCGGTCTTCGATCACTTGGGCCTCGAACCACTCGCGGGTGACAACTGGTTCCAAAAATTCGAATTCACAGCCGGCGTAGACCTCGCCGAGAACAATCTTCTTACCGACTTAGAAACTGAATTCAAAGTCAACGAACAGTGGCGACCGTTGGCTTTCTCCCAAACGGGTAAGATCGACGCGACTGAAGTGGTCTTTGCGGGCTACGGAATCGTCGCGCCAAAAACGGACGATTTCGAAGAATACGACTCGTACGTACACCTGGATGTGAAGGACAAATGGGTGCTCGTCTTCCGTTTCATGCCTGAGAACATTTCACCTGAACTGCGACAGCATTTTGGTGGTCATTCTAGCTTACGCTACAAGGCAATGATTGCTCGAGATCGTGGCGCGCGTGGATTGATTGTGGTTAGCGGCCCGCAGTCGAAAGTCAAAAACCAACTGGTGAAGTTGCAGTTTGATGGTTCGATGGGAGGTTCCAGCATTCCGCTGGTCAGCGTTCAAGATGACGTGGCACAAGCATGGCTGGACAAGAACGGTAAAAAACTCGGCGAGCTTCAATCAAAACTCGACACTGGCGAACCAGCCCTGGGTTTCGCCATCAACGACGTACAACTTTCCGCGGAGATCGACATTCGCAAAGTACAGAAGAAGGGACGCAATGTGTTGGGCACGCTGAAAGCGCCCAACAGCCCGTTCGGTGGCGCAATCATTGTCGGCGCACATATCGATCACCTTGGTGCCGGTTCGAATTCATCATCGCTCGCTCGTGAAGAAGAAGCCGAAAAAATTCACTTCGGTGCAGACGACAATGCATCCGGAATCGCGTCCATGCTGGAAATCGCAGAATACCTTCGCAATCAACAGCGTGATGGAAAGCTCAAACTTCAACGTGACGTGATTTTCGCAGCTTGGTCCGGAGAAGAACTGGGCCTCATTGGATCGAGTCACTTTGCAAAAACACTTGCGGATCAGCTGGCCAGCCACGCAGCCGCAACCTCGCCTGAAGACAAGGAAAAAGATGACGAATCGAGTCACTTACTGTTTCCGTATATCTCGGCCTGTCTAAATATGGACATGGTTGGTCGGTTCGAAAAACGAGTAGTTTTGCAAGGTACGGGTTCTTCTAGTATTTGGAAAAGCGAAATCGAACAACGCAACGCTCCGATTGGCTTACCAATCACATTGCAAAACGACAGCTACCTGCCAACAGATGCGAGTACCTTTTTCATGCGTGGTGTTCCAATCCTTTCCGCTTTCACCGGTTCGCACTCCGACTATCACACACCGCGGGACACTCCGGACAAACTGAACTACGAAGCAGCCGCAAAGATCTCGCGATTGATGGGCTCGATTGCTCGGTCATTGGTCGTACGTGAAGACGTGCCAGACTACAAGCAACAAGTCGCACCTGGCAAAGGTAAGCAGCGTGCGAGACTTCGCGCCTATCTAGGAACAATTCCCGACTACGCAGATACTGACGTCAAAGGTGTCAAGCTGTCCGATGTCTCCAAGGGCGGTCCGGCATCGAACGCCGGGATCAAAGGCGGCGATTTGATAGTCGAAGTGGCGGGCAAGAAAATCGAAAATATCTACGACTACACTTACGCCATCGAGGCGCTAAAAATCGGCGAGCCAGTGAAGTGTGTCGTGAAGCGAGATGAAAAGCAGATCGAACTGCAAATCACGCCCGGATCTCGAGATTAGTGTCCAGCACAATTGCGGATCAGAGACCAAAGTTTGCTCGAAGGATCTCAAAGTCTAAGTCGCCCACAATCCCGTCGCCATCAACATCGCCATCGCTGAGGCTGTTTGTTTCGAGGCCATAGTTCGCCGAGATAACCAGGAAGTCGTGGAAGTCAACGATTCCGTCAAGATTGAGATCGCCTTCACTGGTCTTGGCAATATTGGCGATCCAATGTTGCTCATCATCCACGGTTATCTGACCGTCGTCATCGAAGTCCATGGCAGCCAAAGTCGCGGCATTGCTCTGTTCGTCGCCACGTGAATCTCTCAGCAGACCAAAGTCTTTTTCAGTTACTTTTCCATCGCGATCAAAGTCTCCTTCGCCGATAGCAAAGACGATAGTAACCCCGCCATCGTGGCGCACCACCACATCCAAGTCGCCGTCGTCGTCAACATCCACTTGAAAGCCGAGACGGTAACCAGGATTCATTGATGGAAAAACGGAAGCATTGCTTGGTACAAGTATTTGAAATTTCTCAACCC